>PMOP01000248.1 GCA_003161495.1 Acidobacteriota bacterium
ATGCGCGGCACGTTTGCCAACATTCGCCTGCGCAACCAGCTTGCGCCCGGCACCGAGGGCGGCTGGACCGTGCACCAACCCGACGGCGAACAAATGTCGATTTACGACGCGTCCATGAAGTATCAAAAGGAAGGCACGCCACTGATCGTGTTGGGCGGCAAGGAATATGGCTCAGGATCATCGCGCGACTGGGCGGCCAAAGGCACGGTGCTGCTTGGCGTGCGCGCGGTAATCGCCGAAAGTTTCGAGCGCATCCATCGCAGCAACTTGCTGGGCATGGGCGTGCTTCCGCTGCAATATCGCGCAGGTGAATCTGCGCAATCGCTGTGCCTCACCGGGTTCGAGGAGTTCACTATCGAAGGCGTCGCAAAGCTTGCGCCCGGCATGAAGGTCGAAGTGCGCGCCCGCGATAAAAGCGGCAAGGAAACCGTATTCCAAACCGTAGCGCGCGCCGACACGCCCGAGGAAGTCAATTATTACCGGCACGGCGGAATCCTGCCGTACGTGCTGCGCCAAATGCTGTGATTTTTTGCAGTCCGATGCGAGCCGGACCGTCGCGCGGCACTCGCGGGTTTGGTGGCGCCGGCGTCCCGCCGGTGGTTTTGGGTCAAGCACGGCAAACCGGAAAACCGCCGGCGGGACGCCGGCGCCGCCAAAGCACAATCTCCGCATCGCAGGACGACCATGAAAAATAGTGTTGAAGCCCCCAATTGGTCGGCAATCCCAAGGCCTGAGGATGATGGAGCGGCATCGCACCTTGCAGGAGTGCGACTGCCTTCTATCGCTTTGACTGCCACCGACGGAACTACTGTAGACCTGTCTTCCCTCCCTGGCCTGGCGGTGATTTTTGTTTATCCTCGAACGGGAATTCCGGGAATTGACAATCCGCCCGGATGGGATCTGATTCCCGGCGCGCGCGGATGCACGCCGCAAGCCTGTTCTTTCCGGGATCACTTTGCGGAGTTGAAAGGCCTGGGCGTAGCTCACCTTTTCGGCCTTTCAACCCAAGAGACGGCCTATCAGTGCGAAGTTGCTGACCGCTTGCACCTTCCATTTGCGATTCTCTCGGATGGACATTTCAAGCTTACGGAAGCATTGCGCCTGCCAACTTTTCAGACCAGCGGAATGCGGCTGCTGAAACGCATGGCGCTGGTGATCCGCGATGGAATAATCGAGCACGTTTTCTATCCGGTCTTTCCCCCGGACAGAAATGCCGGCGATGTAGTCGCCTGGCTGGCGAATCGAAATCGATTGCAGCCTTAGGCCGTAAGCCGCGACGCAGTATTCTCTCGTTCCGCCTTTCCAACATCCCCGAATTTCTGTTAGCTTCATCCCCTATTTGAACTTAAGGAGGAGACAGCGATGCGCCTGCATATCAAATCGACCGGTTTTCAAAGCGCCATTATTCTTTCTTTGCTAATCACAGCCATACCGCTGGCGGCGCAATACCCGATGCCTGGGCCAGATCGGGTCTACGCGATCAAGGCTGGGAAACTCGTCGATCCGGAAAAGGGCACCACGGAAATGAATCAAATCATTCTGGTGCGTGGCAAACAAATTGAATCCGTTGGCCCCAACGTGCAAATCCCGTCGGACGCGAAAATTATCGATCTCTCCAAATCGACGGTGCTTCCCGGCCTGTTCGACGCGCACACGCATCTGTGCATGACGCTGAAGAGAGACCGCGACGGAAGCAACTATTTCATCACCACGCTTCTGGACCCCACGCCCTTTCGCGCGATCGAAGGCGTGGCCAACGCCAGGGACATGCTGGCGTCGGGCTTCACCACGGTGCGTGACGTGGGCAACAACGGCAATTATGCAGACACGGCTCTGCGCGAAGGCATCGAACGCGGCCTGGTGCCCGGCCCCACCATTATTAACGCCGGGCGCATCATTGCGCCGTACGGGGGACAGTTTCGTTTGCAGCCGGAGAAGCGCGATCTGGCCACGCCCGAATACATCTTCGCCGATACGCACGACGAAATGATCAAGGGCATTCGCGAAAATATTCATTATGGCGCGAAGGTGATTAAGATCGTGGTCGACGATCAGCAATATATTTACAGTGCCGAGGATATTCGCTTCATAGTGGAAGAGGCGCACCGCGACGGCGTAAAGCTGGCCGCGCACTGCTGGACGCGCGCCGGTGCACACAATGCCGCCGAGGCCGGCGTCGATTCCATCGAGCACGGTGAACGCATGACCAACGAAGACTTGCAGCTGGCCAAGAAGAATCACGTCGTACTGGTGGGAACTGATTTTACGGAAATCGCCGCGCGCGAAAGCGGCATGCCCGATATGCACCCGGTGTTCGTGGACCGCCTGAAGCGCGCCTATCAGATTGGCGTGACCATGGCATTTGGCACCGACGCATTTGTGTACGTGCCGGGAGAAACGCGTGGGACGCAGGCCGCGGAATACGTCGACTCCTGGGTGGAAGCGGGAGTCCCGGCGAAAGACACGTTGCGCGCCATGACCATCAATGCGGCGCGCCTGCTCGGCGTGGATGGCGAGCGCGGCGAGATCAAGGCGGGGCTCGCCGCGGACATTATCGCCACGCCAGACAATCCTCTGGACGACATACAGGCCGTGCGCAAAGTTTTTTTCGTGATGAAAGATGGCAGCGTTTTCAAGAACGAATAAGGTGTGCGCGCTTCTTGCGGCGCCGGCGTCCCGCCGGCGGTTCTAATGCAACTTGTTGATCGAGCGCAAAACCGCCGGCGGGACGCCGGCGCCACAAAACTGCCGACGCCATCCCAATTGCCTTTTGAATAACTGCGATGATTTAGATATTGGAGGAAAAAAGAGAAAAGCTACGGCACGCGCACCACGGTGAGCGATTTGACCATTTCCACCCAGCGCGCCGGTCGCTTTTCGTGCGGAGCAACGAGGCGAAACGGCCCAAGAGCGCCGGGGATGCCCGCTCCATCCATGGTGTCCGCCACAATGATTTCCGAGTCCATGAAACTCGAATTAAAATCCTCCAGCGAAAACAAGACGCGGTAATCGTCCGCAGCCTCGACAAGAACATACGTGGCCAATGCCGGTCCGCGCAATTGTTCGCCCTGCGGCACTCCAGCCTTTTTCAAGAGGTCTTCGACCAGCACACCTTCGTACACTTCCGTTTTACCGGAGTGCGCGTTCTCCACGCGCAATGTCTTTCGCGGCATGGCCTTAAGGTCCGCCACAGTCAAATCGAGAGGCGTGGTAACAGTGCCACTGATTTTGAAGTCGGAGGGCCCAGACGTGGGCTTCGGCCGCGCGGCTTGCTGAGCCCAGGAGGAAAATCCAAGCAACAGGAAAATTAGTGCGGCTGGCAAAATACGGCGCATGACGATTTCCTTTCCTGAACAAAACGCGGCCGGATGTCGATCGCAACACAAGCGCAGCATCAACCCTTTTGCAGCATGACCTCGGTCGACTTGATTACCGCTTGCACTCGATCGCCGACCTTCAGCTTCATTTCCTCGGCGCTGCGCCTGGTGGTCACGCTTTCAATCATGTTCTTGCCCACTTGCACGGTGACGTGAGCCATGACGCCGTCCACCTCAAGCTCCACAATTTTTCCTTCGATCTTATTCCTCGCTGAAAGTTTAGTGGCCACGTGACACTCTCATTTCCGCCGGTGTATGTGCGAACGGCTGAATGCTGCGCCAAGCTTCGGATTTTTCAGTGCCATTGTCAAATCGAGGTAAATCGGCTACGAATGCGACGCTTCCATACGAATTGTAGGCGCTCGAATTGCATCGCCCAAACCGTGCGGAAAGGAGCCTTGGCGGTTCGGGACGTTGCCTATGCGATTTCCCGTAAGAAAAAGAATTAACACAGAGAACACAGAGAAATGAGGAGAAAGACGGAGAAAAATAGGGAGAGAAAAAATCATCCCTTTATTTTTTGCGAGGGAACGAGCGCCGGGCTGCCCGTTCCGCAGTCTTGCCACCTATTGATTAAGCTTTCTGCAATTTTCTTTTCTCCTCTTTTCTCGGTGTTCACTGTGTTAGAGATTTTGAATTTCAGCTTTGCAGCCCATCGAAACTTCAAATGACTATGGTCGGATAGAGCTTCGTGGCCACGACAACCACCACCGCAAAAGCGACAAACTGCATCAGGAAATCCTTGCCGAGCCCGAAAGAAGTCGTACTGCCCACGATCATCAGAGTTCGCAGGGCATCCACCTGGTACGAGAGCGGATTCACCTTGGACACAACTCGCAGCCATGCCGGCATCAGGCTCAGCGGATAGATGGCGTTGCTGGCAAAAAACAGCGGCATGGTAAGCACTTGCCCGATGCCCATGAAGCGCTCGCGCGATTTCACGAGACACGCGATGATCAATGAGAAGGTCGAGAAAATGGCCGAACCCAGCATGACGGAGAGTACCACTCCCGCCAGCGCAAAAATTCCGAAGCGAAGCTGAATGTGCAGGATGTAAGACAATAGATACACAAATACCATCTGGCACAGGCTGCGAACCGTCGACGAAATGGCGCGCCCGAGGACCAGCGTGCTGCGAGGCGCGGGGCTCACCAGATATTTCTGAACAATTCCGAGGTCCCGCTCCCAAATCAGCGAGATGCCGTAGAAGATGGCGCCGAACAAAACGCTTTGCGCCAGAATTCCCGGGGCCATGAAATCCAAGTAGCTGATGCCGCCAGTGGGGATGGCGCGCGCGCGATTGAAGACCTGGCCGAAGATCAGCAGCCACAGGACAGGCTGAACCATCCGCGTGAAAAGTTCCACGGGATCGTGGATGAGCTTGCGGATGTCGGCTTCGGCCACAGCCATCGTTTGCCGCAGGTAATTCGCGCCTGGAAAAGGCTCAGCCCAGACGTTGAGATGTGATTCGTGTGCGAGCGACATCTTTCAGTTCGCCTCCCTCGCTAATCGCGGCCCCAGTGAAATGGATAAATACATCGTCGAGCGAGGCTTCCGCGCCGACCTGCGCTTTGAGCGCCGCGGGCGTGTCCATCGCTGCAAGCACGCCGCGATGCATGACGGCCACCATGTCGCACAAGTGGTCGGCCTCTTCCATATCGTGCGTGGTCATCAAAATAGTCGTGCCAAATTCACGGCGCAGCTCGCCGATGCGCTCCCACACGGAACGCTTTGCCGAAGGATCGAGCCCCACGGATGGCTCGTCCATGAACAATACGCTAGGCCGGTGGAGCATTGATTGCGCAATTTCCAGTCGGCGAATCATTCCGCCGGAGTATTGCCCCACCAGTTTGCCGCTGACGTGCGCGAGGTCCATGAATTCCAGTGCTTGCGCAATCCTCGTGGATCGCTCCGATCGCGGCATGCCATAAAGCTTCGCGGAAATCAGCAGATTTTCGTAACCGGTCAAATCGCCGTCCGCGGAAAGCATTTGCGAGACATAGCCGATCTTCTTTCTTACCAATTCGGGATGCTGCACCAAATCGAAGCCGGAGATTTTTGCCGTTCCTTCCGAGGGTGGCAAGAGTGTAGTGAGCATTTTGATGAGCGTGCTCTTGCCCGCGCCGTTTGGGCCAAGCAAGCCGAAAGTCGTGCCGGATGCGACGGAAAAATTCAGATGATCGACGGCAATGAGTGCGCCATAACGCCGCGTAAGGGAAAGAACCTCGATGACATTGGTTGACGGGGCGGTGTTTTCCATGGACGTTACAGTTTACATCGTGGAGGCGCTAGTTGCGACATCGGGCTGCGAGGGTGTCCAGTGCCAGAACGCAATTAGCGATAAGCTTCACGGCGGTGTTTTACGCTCAGTATCTCGGTCGATTTTGGCCCGTGCAAAAGAAAAAAGACCCGGAAATCTCCCACCCGCAACCGAAGATCCTTGCGCGGCGGGCGAAGTTTCTTCACGTTACCCACCCCGGTGGTCAATTAATCGTCGATCGAGTGAAGAATTTCCAACGCGGTTTGGTGGTCAATGGCGGATAGTTGGGCCTGTGCATTGGCCGACCAAAGAACGGTCTTGCCACCCATCAGCGGGGCTTGACACCAAATTTACGGAGGATCTCACCGTAGGGGATGCCTTCACCCCGTGCAATGGACGCATGAGCAGTGTCCAGTTCCGCGGCGGTTTGAGGGAGTATTTCTTCATCCTCAATAGGAGCGTCGGCAATGGAGCGAAGCAGAGGGTCGACCATGACCTCAAGCAAGCCAACAACCGCGCTGAGTTGGCTCGGCGCTAATTGCTCGATTAACTGGTGGGCATGCTCATTAGTGTCAGCCATTGGAATTCCTCTTTACCATTTTCGGATAGGCTGGACGTGCCTGTCAATGATCCTAGGAGGAAACTATTACTGTCGGAGTACGTCTATTGAACGTAGGATAAAGAATCTGCCTGGATACCTTTGGCCGGAGTGAACCATGAAGCGTCTCAGAATTTTGTCGACAGTCGGGCTTGCTCTCACGATGGGGATTGCAGTGGCGTCGATCGCGGCAACGCCGCAAGGCAGCGCTGCGCGATCTGGCGCCGCCAAGTCGACGTCCCCGGAAGTAAAAATTCCCATCGAGCAGTACACGCTGAAGAACGGCTTGCGCGTGGTGCTCTCGGAAGACCATGCGGCGCCGACGGTGTCGCTGTGCATCACTTACGACGTCGGATCGCGCAACGAATTGGCGGGACACACGGGATTTGCGCACCTCTTTGAGCACATGATGTTTCAAGGCTCGCAAAATGTGGGCAAGGGCGAGCACCTGATTCTCGTGCGCGTGAATGGCGGCGACGTGAACGGCACCACCAGCGACGATTCCACAAATTATTACGAGCGAGTTCCGGCCAATCAGCTGGACATGGCATTGTTTTTGGAATCCGACCGCATGAAGGCTTTGCGAATCACGCAGGCAAATCTCGACAACCAGCGCAGCACCGTGCAGGAAGAGCGGCGCCTGCGCATGGACAACCAGCCCTACGGAAAAACGGACGAAATTCTGGAAAATCTCACCTACGATAATTTTGCTTATAAACACACCACCATGGGCTCGATGGATGATCTAAACGCGGCCAGCCTCGATGATGTGAGTCAATTTTTCAAAACGTATTACGCGCCAAACAACGCGGTCCTGACGCTGGTGGGCGATTTCAAATCGCCGGATGCGCTCGCCAAGATCAAGAAATATTTTGAAGACATTCCGCAGCAGCCCGCGCCACCCTCGGTGGACATGAGCGAGCCCGCGCAGACCGCCGAGCGCAGAACCGTGACCGAAGATTCCTTCGCCCGTCTGCCGCGCCTCGACATCGTCTACAAGACAGTTCCCGCGAATACGCCGGATTTTTACGCGCTGGATATGCTGGGAGACATTTTGTTCGGCGGCCCATCCTCACGCCTCTATCAAAAACTGGTGAAAGAAAAAGCGGTGGCTCTGCAAGTGGCTGGAGGCATCGATCTGCGCCGCGGGCCGGCTCTCTTTCAGGCTTTGGCAATCCTCAAGCCCGGACAGGATGCTGGCGATGTCGAGAAAATTATTTATGAGGAGTTCGAGCGCGTCAAAACGGACGGCGTGACTCCCGCGGAAATGCAAAAGGTGCTGATTCAGGATCGCCTGCAGCAGGCGCAGTCCATGATCAGCACGATGAGC
>PMOP01000327.1 GCA_003161495.1 Acidobacteriota bacterium
ATTCCAACCCAAACGCCGCTTTGGCCGTGGCCGGACGGCCGCGGCCCTGCCGAAGCTACTTTCGTGCCGCTCCCATTCGGCGGCAAAGGAGGAGCCGCGGGAGGAGGTGAAGGAAATGTTGTCGTAGACATCAGCGCTCTTTTCTGTGCCGTGTGCGCCGGCAGGCGTGATCGCCCTGCCGCGATTTTTTCCGGCGTTACTCCTCGACAATCGATTCCGGTGAATCCTGCATCACGTAATCACCCTGGGAACCCTTCACGCCGTACTGATAAGGATCGTGGTACACGACAGGATGCTTGCCGCCAAAATTGTCCCAAGGCGGTGGTGACGGCATGCTCCACTCGAGCGAAGTCGCATTCCACGGATTGGCCGGCGCCGGCTTGCCGCGGAAATGGCTGTGAATCAGGTTATAGAGAAATATAAATTGAGCCGCACCGGTAACAAATGCGGCGATGGTAATAAATTTGTGCACGGGCATCAAGGGAGCCATGTAGTCGTCAACGAACGACGAATACCGGCGCACATTGCCCACCAACCCAAGATAATGGAATGGCATGAAAATGCAGTAGGTCCCGACAAACGTCAGCCAGAAATGCAGCTTGCCGAGGGGTTCACTCATCATGCGGCCCGCCATTTTTGGGAACCAGAAATACGTTCCGGAAAAAATTCCAAAGATGGCGGCGACGCCCATCACCATGTGGAAATGCCCGACCACGAAATAGGTGGCGTGAAGATAGATGTCAATGGAGGGTTGAGCCAGGAAGAAACCGCTGATGCCTCCGCTGACAAACATGGAAATAAACCCAAGCGCGAAGAGTGACGCGGAATTGATCTGGATGTTGGCCCCGTACAGGCTGCCGAGCCAGATCAAGGTGACGATCGTCGCGGGAATCGTGATGGTCAATGTTGGAAACGAGAACAAGAGAGACGAGAACGGATTCATCCCGCTGACGAACATGTGGTGGCCCCACACTACCCAGCTCAGGAAGCCGATGGATAGCATCGAATAAATGATGACCTTGGCGCTCAACATCGGTTTACGCATGCTGGTGACGAGCACATGCGAAACGATGCCCATGGCGGGCAAAATGGCGATATACACCTCAGGATGCCCGAAGAACCAGAACATATGTTGCCACAGCAGCGGCGAGCCTCCGGCATGAGGCTGGAGCTTGTCGCCCACAACAAGTCCGGCGGGAATGAAGAAGCTGGTGCCCGCGTTCTTATCGAGAATCAGCAGCAGGCAAGCCGGGAGCAGCACCGCGAAGGCCATCAATCCAATGCACGCGGTGATAAACCACGCCCAAGTGGAGGCCGGCATGCGCATGAGGGTCATGCCTTTCGTGCGCAGGTCTAGTGTCGTCGCTATGAAATTCAGCGAACCGAGCAATTGGCCGATGCAAAATATGGCGATGGAAATCCCCCACAGGTTTTGTCCCCAGCCGAGGCCGGGTCCCGCGTCGTTGCCCACCGCGCTCAAAGGAGCGTACGCCGTCCAGCCGGAAATCGGCGGGCCATCGGGAATGAAGAACGCGGTAATTAAAACCAGGAAGGCGACAAAAGTGACCCAGAACGACATCATGTTGAAGCGCGGGAAGGCCATATCTTCGGCGCCGATCTGGATCGGCAGGAAATAATTTCCGAATCCCGCGAATGGTGCATTGGTCAGAACGAAGAAAACCATCAGCGTGCCGTGCATCGTCAACAAGGAAAGGTAATACTCCGGAGTGATGACTCCGCCGGGCGCGCCGACCTTGGAAAGAAGCTCGAGGCCCGGCACCTTCGCCGCCGGCCAGACAAGGTGGAAGCGCATTAGCCAGGAGAGCACCATACCAATCAGTACTGCCGTCAGCCCCAGCGCATAGTACTGCTTGCCGATAACTTTATGATCCAGGCTGAAGACGTGCTTGCGAATGAAACCTTCCGGCGGCGCATGTACGTGCGCCTCTTGTGCGGAATGTTCCTGCATGTGTTCACCTCTCTCGAGAGACCCGGCGGGGGCGCCTATCGGTCCGCGGGCCCTGACTATTGCTCCGACGCCTTTTGCTTGAGCCACTTGTCAAAATCGTCCTGCGAAAGCACGGTGAGATAAGCCTTCATGTTGTAATGCCCGAGACCGCAAAGCTGCGTGCAAACGATCTCAAACTTGCCGGTCTGCGTGGCGGTGAAATGGATGGCCAGGTCGAGCCCCGGCACGAAATCCTGCTGAATGCGCAATTCGCGCACGTAAAACGAGTGGTTCAGATCTTTGGAATGCATGAGCAGCAGGATTTCACGGTTCACCGGAATCGCGAGCTCGCCGGAAACGATGTCGTCGCGCGCCTCCACGTCATTCGCTGGATCCAGCCCGAAATAATTTCCGTTGCCTTCGTCAATCTTGTCGGGATGAAGCGAGCCGAACTTTCCATCCGCTCCGGGATACCTGAAATAAAAAGCAAATTGGCCGGCCTGGGCCTGAATCGCCATCGCCGTGGGCTTCGGCGGCGTAAAGTAAACGTCGGCCCAGGCTTTTTGGCCCAATACGCCCAGGGCAAGAACTTCCGTTCCAACGAGGATAAAAGCGGTGGCCACCATTAACTTCGCGCCGCCCGGTAGATGGGAGATCTTGGCGCCCGCTTTGCGGTTGGAGTATTTCCAGACAAAAAAGGCCAGGATGAGTTGGGCTCCGAGAAACGCGAAGCCCGCCTCCGCCATGGTGTCCGAGAGTTGTTCGTCGATGGCGTGGCCGTGAGTCGAAATATCGACGGGCTGCACGAACATGTGCGTCACGATGGGATACGCCGAGAGCAGCGCGATGATCGCTAAAACTACTCCGAAAAATTTTCCCATTGTTTCCGCCTCCGCACACAAAATCCGTCCCACTACTTCCACGCATGTATTGCGAGGGCCTGCGTTGCCTCTCCCTTACCGGCGTCTCAAATCAATAGGGCTTGGCCTTGAACACAAAGCTGACGGTTTTGGTCTCCGACCCAGCGATGGTGACCTCCTGTGACTGGTCGCCATAGGACTCATGCCACGCCGTGACGGTGTATTTCCCAGGCGGCAAATTTGGAAGCGTGAAGCCTCCGTCGCCGCTGGAAATCGCGTAATGGGAATTTTTCATCACTGCAAATTGGCCGGACATCCAGGGATGAATGTTGCACTTCACCGGAATAAATTCCGGCTTGTCGTATTTCTCGATATCCGGCGGGCTGCCAGGGGGCTGTGATTTATTCCACTCGCGATTCAGCATCGGGCGCGGATGAATGTTGTGCGACGTCTGATCGTCGTTGATGATTTCCAGGGGTTGGTTCACTTGAAATGCCAGCACATGAGGAATGTATTGGCAGCCCTTCTGATCGAACTTTGCGGGCGTGCTTGGCGCGCTGTCATCCGGAATGCCCGCGGAAATATAAACCACTACATTTTCCAGAGTGTTGTTGGGTCCGGTTACCACGCCCTCTGTGGTTACCGGAGTTGCATGCTGCTTGGC
>PMOP01000362.1:0-675 GCA_003161495.1 Acidobacteriota bacterium
GATTGTTCCCTTTCCTTCTTTCAACGAACCGTTCCAGACCGCCGAAGCTTTGCGTACCATTTTTAATTTCCTCCTCTACAATTGTATGCCTTCTAGGTGAAACCCGCTATCACACCCGCGCTATCCGTCCCGCAGACTAGGATTCGACGATTAATTCCTTGGCGCGCTGCGTGGCCTTCATCACGGCCTTGATCAACGTCACGCGGAGTTTTCCGTCCTCGAGTTCCAGGATGCCGTCCATGGTGGATCCGGCCGGCGTGGTGACCGCGTCCTTGAGCAGCGCGGGATGATCGCCGGTATCGAGAACCATTCGGGCCGCGCCCATCATGGTCTGGGCCGCAAGGAGCGTGGAGACATCGCGAGGCAAGCCGACCTTTACGCCGCCTTCGGCGAGCGATTCGAGAATAATGTAGATAAATGCGGTGCCGCTGGCGGAAAGTCCTGTCACCGCGTCAATTTGTTTTTCTTCCACATCGACAACGCGCCCCACGGCTTCAAACATCGCTCGCGCTATTTCCAGATGCTCTTTTCCCGCGTGAATTCCCTTTGCGAGCCCCGTCATTCCGCAGCCAATCGCGCAGGGCGTGTTCGGCATGGCACGAATCACGGGAAGATCCATCCCCAGCAGCTTTTCCATGAGCTGCGTGGAAACCGACGCGACCACCGAAACGATCA
>PMOP01000362.1:722-4565 GCA_003161495.1 Acidobacteriota bacterium
TGCACGGCCGCGCGATTATCGGTCGACGCTTCAATACCCAGTTGTTTGGCCAGCGACCGCGCCTTTTCCGCGTGACGCACGGTGGCGTGTACGCGCTTCGGCTGCACCAGCTTTTGCTCCAGAAACGCGCGCAGCAAAATTCCGCCGATCTTTCCGGCTCCCAGCACGGCCAGCCGCTTGTTGGCAAGCTTGCTCGAAAGTGTCGTTTTCATGGTGCCTGCATTGTTGACGACACAGCGCCGTCCGTCAACATTCTTCCTAGGCAGACATTTTTGATCTGGGAATTATTCCTCGGCTGGGTCGGCTTGCTGAGGTCTAACAAAACGCGAAGGATTCTTTCAGTCTGCGGTAAAAACTCCGATGGATTCCACGGGACTGGTCACTGTCCGGGAGCCGTTCACGTCTATTTCCATTCGGAAGCCCGCATAAATTCCGCGCAATTTGCAAAAACTTCCTCCGAGCGTTGCGCCGGTGAGGCGTGCAGGAGTTAATTCTGGAAACCTCCGGCCGCCACGAATCAGGATTTCGCCGCTGGGGCCGTCAATCACGACAATCTCATAGACGGTATTTCTGGTCTGGATGATCAACTTTTCCATTTCTTCCATGCCGTCAATCTGCACACCATTCGTCCACAGGTCGTCAGCCCAGGTGTCAAGCACCGCTCCTGCCGGGATGGAATCTGTTTCTTGCACGACCACATCTCCTCGTGACTCACGTACTTGGGATGCTTCGTAAGTCGTTTTGGCCGCTCCCCGATTAACAAATCGTTTACGTAATGATTCTTAGCCCTCTATCCCAAGTTCGTCAATGCAGGTTATACACCACATGGCGTAAGGAAAAATACTGAGCTGTATGTCCGCATAATACCTGAGATGAACGCATCTCATAGACAGGCAGTCTTCAAAACTTGCAGTGGCTTCAGTGGCTAAAGCCCTGGTGTTTAAGGTCCCGAATGTCGCGGCTGAAGCCGCGACCCACAATGACCCTTTAACCCACAATGACCTTTTTTAAGATAGGCTCATCTGGGATCGCATCGGGGCGAAGGTCGATCGGGACGATGGGATGCTAATCGTGGCGGGCCCCGCCCAGGACTTGCAGGGCATGGGGCAATAAATCGGCAACGGCGTCGAGCGATTCGAGAGCGCCGCGCGGGCTGCCGGGCAGGTTGACGATTAAAACGCGCCCGCGAACTCCCGCGACCGCTCTTGAAAGGGCGGCACGCGGAGTCTTCTTGCGGCCTTCGTCGCGCATCAGTTCGGAAATTCCGGGCAAAAGTTTCTGGCAGGCTTGCGTCGTGGCCTCAGGAGTGGAATCGCGCGGCCCGATCCCGGTGCCTCCGGTGGTCAGGATCAGGTCAGCCATGCCGTTGTCCGCAAGCGATACCAGCCGATCGCGTATGGCCGCCGGCTCGTCGGGCAATACAGCTTCGGAGACGACGTCCCAGCCGAGTTGCGCGCAACGATCGCGGACGCCCGGGCCTGAAGCATCCTGGTGCGTGCCTCGCGATACCGAATCGCTGATGGTGAGAATGGAAACGCGCATACGAAAACTTTGACAGGCTCTTGTAGCGCCAACCTTCAGGTTGGCATTTTGGCGCTAAAAAAGATGCCCGCCTAAAGGCGGGCGCTACACGAACCGAGACTCCGCTATTTAACTTTGCACGCTTTGGTTCGATTCGTCCATCAGGCGCATGGCTTCCATAAGCAGGCCAGTGGTGGTAAGCGTAATGGTCTCGCGGTCTGAAGTTGCGCCGAAATCGATTTCAAATTCGCCGTCGAGCCAGCCGATGACTTGATAGGCGACCGCATCGCCATCCGTGACGCCTAAATGAGCGTGCTTACATTGCCCGCCGCTGAAATAAAGCTCCGCTTCTTCGGAGCCATGGCGCAGGCGCAGGCGGCATGATTTCTGCCCCATTTCGAGCGATTGCATGAGTTCGGTAACGCTCATTTCCTCGAGGCGTCCCTGGATGACTCCGGGGCGCGAAGCATGCTTCTGCATTTTTTCCAGGTGCAATCGGTCCACGATCTTTTTCACCTGGCGGACCAGGTCGGCCACGAAAAACGGCTTGGGAATAAAATCCTCGACGCCTCCGCCCACCGCGGGGCGCAATTTTTCCTCGATGTCGCCGCGGCTGGCGACGAACACGAAGGGAATATTCCGCGTATTGTCGCGGCCGCGCAATTTCTCAAAGAGTTGCCGCCCGTCCAGGCCCGGCATTCGGAAATCGGAAATGATCAAGTCGGGAGGATTGTCGATGGACTTGAGCAGCGCATCGGCGCCGTCGGTGGCGGAAATCACGGCGCAGTGGGATTTCATGCCGCGGCACATGAGGTCGCGGATCATCGGATTGTCATCGACAATCAGCACCCGCACGTCTTGTGTCGAATGTTTCATCTGAAATTGCTACTTCCCGCCGCGCCGCAGGTAATGGCCGCTCTTGCCGCCGATTTTTTCCACTAAAACGATATCCGTGATTTCCATGCCCTTGTCCAGGGCTTTGCACATGTCGTAGACGGTCAGCGCCGCCGCAGACACCGCTACCAGCGCTTCCATCTCCACGCCGGTCCGAGCCGTGGCGGTGACGCGCGATGCGATCTCCACTCCATTTTTGCATAGCCGCGCGGTCACATCAATGTGCGTCAGCGGCAGCGGGTGACAAAGAGGTATCCACTCCGAGGTGCGCTTGGCGGCCGCAATTCCCGCAATTCGAGCGATTTCCAGGGGGTTGCCTTTGGGCAGCTTCTGCCGCCGCAGCGCGCGCAAAACCGCCGGAGACATCTTTACGAAGCCGCGCGCGAGCGCTGTGCGCTCTGTGACGTCTTTGGACGACACGTTGACCATCGCCACTTCGCCGCGTTTTCGGAAATGCGTTAGCTTTTTCATTGGTTGACATGTGGCACAACCATTCTTGGCTGTGCGATTTTGTAAGTGGCACGCGTACAAACACGGGCCAGCAGCGATCGCGAACACCGCACAGGCAAGAGTGCCTGTGCTACTAAAATCTCAAATTGCTCCGCGGCGCGGGAGAACGTCCACCCATTCGCCTGGAGCAATCTCGGGGCGCTCGGGACCGACGATCAGGAAACCGTTCGCCAGTGCCAGGGCTACGATATCGCCGGAGCCTTGCCAGGGCAACTGTGTTACACGCGCTTCCCTGCCTTCCCATTCAATTCGAGCGGGCAGGAAATGGGTCATTTCGCCCTTTTCGCGTACCGGGGTTGCTAGCTTGGCGCGAAATACCGGCAACGGTCGCGGCGCCGCGCCGCTCAATACATCCACGGCCGGCAGGACGAATAGTTCAAACGTCACCATCGTGGAAACCGGATTTCCCGGCAGGCCGAACACAAGTTTGTTGCGGCACGTCCCGAACACAGCGGGGCGGCCGGGACGGATCGAAACTCCTGTGAAATGAAATTCCGCTCCGAGATCGGCGAGGACCTGCTCGACCAAATCGTACTTGCCCATGGAGACGCCGCCGGAGAGAACCAGAATATCCGCGGCGAGGCCGCGTTCAATGGCCGCTCGCAGTGCACCTTTTTCGTCGGGAGCGTTTCCGAGCTGAATCGTTTCGGCGCCCGCGGTGCGCGCCAGAATTTCGATGGAGATCCCGTTGCTGTTGCGGACTTGCAGCGGTCCAGGGTTGGCGCGAGCGTCCACGACTTCATCGCCGGTGGAAAGAATCGCAAGCCGCGGCGCGGCGAAAACGTCGAGGCGCGTGGCGCCGGCTTGCGCCGCCAGGGCCATTTCCGCGTAGCCCAGCCGAGTCTTTGGCGCTACCAACAACGCTCCCGCACGCGCTTCCGTGCCGCGCGGAACAATGTGATCGCCTGGCTGCGCCGC
>PMOP01000348.1 GCA_003161495.1 Acidobacteriota bacterium
TCGACACAAATTCAACTTTCTTGCCGGCGTCATCCAGATACGTTACGCGCGGCAGAACCTGCCGCTGGCGGTCAATCGCGGTGTATTGAACCCGTGATTTCACATCCAGGTGCCGCCCGTGTATTCCGACCGCCGCTTGCCCGTTGTGGCCTCCGATTTTCATGAGCAGGACGGTGGTCAGCACCGTGTTTTTTTCGTCGTCGGAAAATTTCTTCCGAACAATGAGCCTGTCGCCCGTAAACTTCAGCGGCCAATGGCACTGTTCACAGGTTTCACGAGCGGGCCGCATTTGCTCGACTGGCGAAGGTATAGGATGGTCATAATTGTGAAACGTTACGGCGAGAACCCGGTGCACGCCGGATAATTTCGATCGCAGAAACCAGCCAGCACCGGGCCCGATATGGCACTCCACGCAGCTTACGCGCTGATGCGGCGAGTTCAGGTAGGCGGTAAATTCCGGCTGCATCACGGTGTGGCAGGTTTGACCGCAGAAATTTGCCGAATCCATATACTCAACGCTTCGATAGGAACCAACACTGAGGATGATCGCATTAAAAACCGTCAGGCCGCCCACCCATACGAGGCCCTGCCGGAAAAGCGGCCGGTTAAAATCCAGCTTAGGGTATTCGACCGGAAGTTGGCCGGCTGCTCGGAGTTTATGACGCTGCCAGAGTGCGCCGGCGGGAACCATCGCCAAGCCGATCAGAAAAATGCCCGGAAGAATCAGAATGAAAATGAGGCCAATGTACGGATTGATCGTTCCGCCCGTGGTGAAGTCGTATATCCAGAAGCCAATAATGGTAAATGCCGAGCTTACAGCCAGCACTGCCCCGGTCATGGTAAACGCGTTATAGGAAAGATAGGCGACGGGCCGGAACCATCGCGGCAGGAATTCAGGAATTTTCATATGGTCAGAAAATTCATTTCCTTTCCGGGGATCTTTTCCATCGCGCTTGGAAATCTAGAAATTAATTCAGGTTCGTCGGGCCTCGCGCTTGGTTCGTAAGAAGGCAAGCTCCCTGGTGGAGTCCTGCTGTTGAGAGGAGGACGCTCCAGGGACAAAGCGCCAAGTCGATCGCATCGGGCGTTCTTGAATCCGCGGCGCGCCCCAGTCATCTGCACGGCGCCGCGCATCACAAAATGTGGCGAGACACGGCGGGGTGATTCCTATTTTTCAGGGCGCGTTCCCGTATTATTTTTTACCAAGCGCGTGAACGTAAGCCGCCAGGTCCTTGATCTCAGCATCTTTCAGCTTGTCTGCATACTTGGGCATCTTGTTCTTGCCGTTGGTGATGATGTCCGCCAATTCCGCCTCGGTTTCCTTTTGCACTTCCGGAGAATGAAAGTCCCGGGCCTTCATGGCCTTCCCCGCGGCCGTCGTTCCTGTACCGTCGGCGCCATGGCAGCCTGCGCACTTAGCTTTGAAAGTCGCCTCCGCGGTTCCCTGCGCGCGAACCCCCGGGACGAACGCGAGTGCCAGAAGCAGCGCGAAAAACCACAGTACACCTCTATTCGGTTTGTTTACCTTCATTCACTTTCTCCTCTCTATGAACTATCTTTCAGCGCCGGAAGCCTGGATTAGCAGGCTAATTCTTCCGGCATGCCACTGGACAAGCTGGCCAAATCATACGGCATCTCGAGGGTATGCCGGCGTCAGAACGCATACCGAATCGAAAACGTCGCATTACTCCCATCGAAGTCCTGCGAAGCTATGGGGGCCAACCCGAACGGGCTGGTGTTCCCCTCCTGGTTAAACCCGTAATAATTCCAGGCCATTTTGTAGCTCAAGCCCTTGTAGATATCGAAGTTGATCGAGCCGAATGGCAATTGGTAGTTGTAAGCCAGGGTGCCCGAAGGCATGAGCGGATTGAGAGCTGTCGAACTGCCGCGTACGAAGCTGCCGCCATACCCGACAGCCGCGGTGATACGTTTACATGGCTTCCAAGTCACCTCGGCATGGGCAAAGTGGTCCGTGCTGGCATACGTCGAGAGCGTTTCGAGCCCAGCCGCCCCGACCGAAGCGCCCGTAATTGTGCACGCTGTGGTCGCCACGCCGGGAGGCGATGTGCTTACCGGCAAAGTGCCGGTACCCGGAGGAGGATTCGTATAGGTGATGGAATAGTTGAAGCAGATGTCTGCCTGGTTGTAGACGTTCCAATAGTTGTAACCAAAGCTGATCGCCAGGCGGTCATTGGGCAGGAGCGTGGTCGTGAAACTGTAGGAACGATCGTGCTCGAGGTTCGAAACTGTAATGACATCATCCCGGTTTTCATGAATTTCAACCGCGCCATCGAGAACCGCCCATATCCTGGGTTTGTAGGTCGCGTGGACTTTGTAGCTCTGCGTTTGGCGCGGATCGACTCGTGTATATGCAGCGTCGTTATAACCGATCGATACATCACCATTTAAAGTCAGCTGGTCGATTGGCCGGGCCGTCATTCCGAAAAGCACGGCTTGTTCGTGGATCGTGGTGATCGCGCGGGCCGTGTCGTTACCAACTTCAGCCGCCAGATTTGTCGGCGCCCCTTCCGTAATGGAGCCATCTGCATTCTTCGTGCAAGCGGCGGGAAGCGCACCGGCGACGAGCGCGCAGTCTCCGCGGGCGGCAAAATAATCAGTCGCCGCAGTTCCTCCAGTGCCGCCTGGGAAATAGGTCTCGCCAGTGTCCCACGTGGCACTGAACTGGGAGATCGTCCGATCCATGTATAAGTAGCCAATGCGGGCGCTCAGACGCCGGGTGAAGTCATATTGCAGCTGGAAGGTGTTGGATTGAAGATTTTGCCCGAGGAATTGCGACATAATTTCATTGGTCACATCCGCGCCGGAACTGGTGGTATGGAGCGGGCAGTTCACCTGGTTGTAGGGCGCCACGGGACACAACGCGGCGAAAAGCCCGGCCGTTGAGGGCGAAACCTCGTTGAATACGGATAGCGGCTGCGCCAAGCCGAGCTGTCCGGATAGGGCGCCACCAAAGAGATTGGTTTCGTAGGTCGCCCACATGCCGGGAATCCGCCAATTATCGTAGCGGTAAAAATCTTCGATGCGGAACTTGTCCGTCACGGCGTAGACCCCGGACCAATCCGCATTTACCGAAACCCGGGAAGTGTCGGCGGGGCCTGCGGTAGTGCTCTCGCGCGTCGCCGAGCGAGTCACCAGGCCATTGATAACCTCGTCGAAGTTCGGTACGGCATTATCCGACCTGCTGTAGCCGGCCGAAGCAGTCATTTCGAATCTTTGGAAATAATTGGACTGCACACGGACCTGTTCGGTAGGCATATAGTTGCGCGCCGAGTTCACCTGGCTATAACTCAGGAATCCGTTACAACTTGGATTTGCAGTGGGCGGAGTCGTAGTGGCGTTGGCAATGGGAGCGGCGCAAGGTATTACCTCCGCAGGGGTCTGCGTGCTCCAGACGACACCCAGATCCACGGGTGTGCCGTTGGCGAGCTGATAGCCATATTGCCCTGGCGTGGCTGTGGGACTTTCCAGGTAACTGTTGTCCTGTTTGAAGTAGTTGAGGAACTGGTCGTAGGAGATGGTCGTGCGCGGCAGGATGCGAACGTCTACGCCTGCGTGGTAAGCATTCGTCGTATAGCTATCGTTTCCCGGAAAGTCGGGCATGCCTCCGCTGTCCGTGGTGAAAAATGCGCCGCCTTCGCCGCGGTAATGCGAAAAGCCCAGGCGAAACCGCACGCGGGATTGAGGCAGCAGCGTCAGATCGTAGTCCTGCATGAGGCGGGTCTGATCGAGGGCGTGCAACGAATTCGCCTGGGGCATCGCGGGCGTCGAACAATAGCCGGGCAGGCCTGGATGGGCGGCTGTGGCCGGGCTGACGATGCAGCCGCTGGTCGCGGATCCCAACGGATTCGGCGACGCCGGGTTTAGCGGGTTGGCGAAAAGATTATAATCCCAGAAATTTTTGTCGCGCCGGAACAGCAAATGGAAGTCGTACCACTTGTTCTTGTCAATGTGCAGCCGCGAAACGTCGTTCGGATCGCCGCCATATCCGAAATTGCTGAAATTCAAATCGTCAAAGAAAATTCCCTGGTGGTTCAGCGAGCGCATGTTGAGCGTGTAATCGAAGAGGCGCACACCGGATCCCAGGTCGACGAAGGTGTTGTATGTGTCCTGATTCCCATTCACTTCGTTCAGGCGGTACCCGAACTCCACCGTTTGCTGAATGCTGTAATTCCCTCGGTTTGTGCCTTTGCTTTCGCTGGGCGCGTCCTGGGCGCGGCAGCCAGGCGTCAGGAAGATCGCGGCAAGAAGTCCAAACCCCAACCCAGTAACCGCCCGGCGATTGATCATTTCCTTGCCTCCCTCTTCTTCCGAATCCGCAGCCCTGCGTTTCCCTCAAATCTTCTACTTGAAATAGAACGAACTGAAATTCGATCCGTGGATCGCCTCATGGCACAGCGTGCAAGATTGGAAAAACGTCGCTTGGTTGTGGAACGAAGGAGCGCCCGGGGCGCTGCTGAAACTCGACGTTGTGTGGCACTGCAGGCAGATCAAATTCACGTTGCTGAGTTTCAGCATGTGAGCATTCGGCCCGCCGTGCACGGAGTGGCAGGAGACGCAGCCGTCAATCTTCACGGCGGCATGTTCGTAAACAAAGGGTCCCTGCTTATCGGTATGGCACTTGTAGCATACGGCGTCTTGTGTGGAAGACGCCCGTACCTGCTTCGGGAGCGTCGATCCGTGCACATTGTGGCAATCGCTGCACTGGATCAGGCCCTCTTCGACGCGGTGGTGGAAGGGCATGGCGAATTGCGCTTTCTGCTGGAGGTGGCAGGTAAAGCAGAGCTGAGGCTCCGCTTTGACCAGCAGGTGCTCGCTCGATTCGGCATGATGAGGAGAGTGGCAGGAGATGCAGCTGATGCCGTTTTCCGTATGGACGGAATTGAGGGCGCTCATATGCTGGGGTCCGCCGGCATGGCACGTCATGCAACGGCCGTTTACTTCCTTTACGGATGCATTCTTGAACGTGAAGATTTTGGTGACGTCACCGCCGCCGGCGACGTGTGCCGCGCCGGGACCATGGCAACCCTCGCAGCCTTGTTTTGAAGGGCCTCCGTGCGTGTCATTCATCGTTTTCCAGTGCGGGGTCTTCTCGTAATTGTCATACATGTTTTGGTGGCAGGATTTGCAGGTTTCTGTTCCCACGTAATCCGAGGCATCGGCCGCGCCGGTGGACTGCTGGTCGGCATTCGTCGCGGGACTCGACGGGGCGGTAGGGGAGGGCTGGCCGGATTTCGAGCCGGCTCGGGCGCCGGTGACGGAAGCGACGCACAGAATCACTCCAAAACTTAGCCCGAGCATGAGAGAGCCTCTGCAAAGTTTCATTTGCCTCTCCTCTACAATCTTTTCAATCCAGCTGCTTCGAGCCCGTCGGACTCGCTGGCCGGCGCGTCATAATTCGGCGTGCGGCTGGCAACAGAAGGGCCACGCACCCATTCGGGGCGTTTCTGCGCGTAGCTTCCGGCGGCGGTGATGCCCACTAGCGCAAGCTGGAGAAAGGACGCCCGCACAAATCCGCGCATGGAAGGGCGCGATTTTACGAATGGCAGAGGAATCATGCTCAACCGGCTCTCTTTCTGAAAGAGCGCAAGAAAAACGCATGGCACTCCAAGCATTTCTTTGGATTATTGGACTACTATTCTGCTCGTGGCCTTCCGACGTGCCCGCCACGGGGCCCCCATACCCTCGCACGAGGCATGCCAAAGCTACTGTTCAATATAGAACACTCGAAGCGTGACCTTATCGTGGGTTGCGCCATCCATTCTTCCTGGTGGTTTCCGTAACTTTAAGCGCTACTTCATCGTCCGACCGGGCATGCGCCAATCATTCATTCGGCGAGAGACGGTTTGCCAAAGTGGGATGGATCAGCTTTCCGGTTTTTCCTAAAACGGTTGAAGTGCGCGAAGGTTTCTCCCATTTCGACTTTCCTTGAAAGCGACGTTTTTCAAGCGGCCGAATTTATGGCGCGTTTTATTTGCCCTTTTACAGTTGAGAAAACTCGCCGTGCCGGCGATCTGACACCGCGCAATTTTTCAATGGTTCGGGGGCATGGGTCTTTCTTTATGGGTAGGGGTGCCATCCTTAAGGTATGGCCTAGCGATGGCGACGGATTTATCAGGATGCGGACGACGCCGGCTCCCCGAAAGCGCGCGCCAAACAATTCATGCATTTTAAACTGACCGAGTGCCCACCTTCTGCAGCTTGCTTTTGAAGCATGGGGTGACTATACTTGCAGGGCCTAGACCGGACGCGCTACTCAGTGGGCGAGAGCCCACTTTTTTGTTGGGCGGAGACTGGAACGCAAATTTCTGGTTCCGGTGGGAGATTGCGCCGGTTGGGGGTTACAGAAAGCGGGAAATGGAAATCGAGCGCATCCGCGAGGCAGCCGAGCGCGTGGCGCGGTCGGTGGGCATGGAAGTGGTGGACGTGGAATGGAAGGTTGGCAAGGAACGCTTCCTGCGCGTTTACATCGATAAGCCGGAAGGCATCAGCCACAGAGACTGCGAGACGGTCAGCAACCAGTTGAGCGTAATCCTCGATGTCGAGGATTTGGTTCCGGGGCCGCACTATATTTTGGAGGTAAGTTCTCCGGGTCTCGACCGGAAACTTACGAAGCCGGCGGAATTTGAGCGCTTCGCCGGGCGGCTAGCTAGAATTACCACTGTTGAGCCGGTGGATCATCAGAAATTTTTCGAGGGCCGTCTGGCGGGGGTCGCCGACGGAAAAGTACAGATCGAAGTCAAGGGCCGGGTGATTGCTTTGCCGATGGAAGGTATTCGCAAAGCGAACCTGGTTGTCGAATTTTGAGATGAGGGACAGATGGCCAATCTGCTGTACCAGAC
>PMOP01000175.1 GCA_003161495.1 Acidobacteriota bacterium
AAATATGTTCGTGGCGGCGCTGCGCAGGAAACCAGTATCGTGGTGGGTGAGCGCGCGCACGGAGGCAAATAACATGGCCATCCCGGGATTTGGCGAAATCGCCGAACAGTTGCGCCGCTCGACCGTACTTATCCAGTCGGGCGGCCGCGGCTCGGGCTCCGGAGTCATCTGGTCGGATGACGGTATCGTCGTGACGAACGCGCACGTCGTTCGCGGTTCGCGAGTATCCGTTCAACTGTGGGATGGCCGTGAATTCGAGGCGGCGATCCGCACGCGCGATCCTCGCCGCGATCTTGCGCAACTTCACATTGACGCGACGAACTTGCCGGCGGCGTCTTCCGCAGATTCCTCACAGGTACGCCCCGGCGAACTCGCCATCGCCATTGGCAATCCGATGGGCTTTGTAGGGGCGCTGGCTACCGGAGTGATTCACGCCGTGGGCTCGCTTCGTGGCCTGGGGCGGCAAACCTGGGTGCAGGCGGACGTACGACTCGCACCGGGAAATTCCGGCGGACCGCTTGCAAACGCACGCGGCCACGTCATCGGGATCAACACGATGGTCGCGGGACGCCTGGCGCTCGCCATTCCGAGCAACGCTGTCCGCGATTTTCTTTCCTCGGGACCGGCAAACTCTTGGCTGGGAGTCACGGTCCATCCCACGTTCATTCCAACGTCCGCCAGCACGGCCAGGACATTTGGGCTCGTGGTTCTCGAAGTCGAGGCCGGAGGCCCGGCCGACCTGGCATCGCTCCTGCCCGGCGACATTCTGCTGGGGACGGAAGAGAAACCTTTCACGGCAATCGAAGATCTGGCAAATGCTTTGGAGGGAGGCGGTCCACGCGTCTTATGCGTTGAATTCCTGCGCGGCGATTATTCTAAAATCCGGCGAGTCGCAGTGCAGATCGGAAGCCCGTTGCCGGCAAGGAGCACTGTGGCGGCGTGATCCGCGTTTTCATTGTCGCCGCTTCCCCGCTGGCTCGCGCCGGATTGGAAAATCTCCTCGCGGCGCGCGAAGTGGAAGTTGTGGGAAGCAACGCGACAATAGACACGCTCGGGGACGTGCTTGCCGATGCAGCGCCGGATGTGGTCCTCATTGACTCATCCGGGGAGCCGCTGGAACCGATGATGGGATCGATCCTCGCGTCAGGGTTGGCGGCGGATATCAGTGTAGTGCTTATTGGCGATGGCATGACCGGTGCAGCTTCGGCGGACGCGTTGCATGCGGGAATTCGCGCAGCATTGCCGGGCGATATTTCTCCCGATCAACTCGTTGCCGCGTTGCAAGCTGCGGCCAGCGGGCTTCTCGTTCTTCACCCATCCCACGCCAATGAAGCGCTTCCGGCAGGTTCGGCGTCCACGCGCGCACTTGACGAACTTGCTGAGTCACTGACCCGCCGCGAGCTTGAAGTTCTCCAGATGCTCGCCGCAGGCCTAAGCAATAAGGAAATTGCTGCGAAGCTGAACATTTCAGAGCACACGGTCAAGTTTCACGTGGCGTCCATTCTGGGCAAACTTGGCGCCACCAGCCGTACCGAAGCTGTGTCGCTAGGCATTCGCCGCGGCTTGGTTCTTCTGTAATTTCGGCGCGTTTTTTTCTGGTTGTTTACCCGAATTAGTTTTCCACGAAAGTGGTGGCGGTGAGGAAGGCTTGCGACAAATGATCTCCCCAAGCCTCTTTTACTTCGAGGGCGATCGCATAGGGGAGGAAGCGGTCGAGATCTTGCGGCGTGTTTGACGCCGGGTTCAGGCGATCTAATTTGTCTTGATCCACTTTTTGCAGGAACTGACGGAATCCCGCGATTTGATCCGAAACTTGCCGCCCGAGAGGCGATTTGCGTTTCAGTTGTGGCCCCCAACCGAGATTGATCAGCAGAAACGCGACAAGCATCAGGGAAAAAGAAAGGGAAACACCCGAGGCCAGATTTTTCAGCAGAAACGCAATTGCGCCGCCGAATATAGACACCGCGGCGACGCCCGGAAGCAGCTTGATCCAGCCCGTTCCTGCGCGCATAGCGGTCTTCCAGGTCGAGGCGACTGAAAGCTCGATCATCATCCCAAGCATCAAACCAATGAAGAGCACCCAGAGCGTGGTGAATACCGCGGCAGAAGTGTCGCGGCCGCGCGCCGTGACGGCCAGCCCCAGCGCGGAGACAAATGTGAGCAACACGCCCAGCGCTATGATTCCCGTATGCCGCGTAAAATATTTGTTGCCGAGTTGATTGGCAAGTTCATTATGAATGTGAAACACATATCGGCCATTCTGCGCGGCGTTGCGCTGATCCATCGCGCCGCTCAAGACAATTTCGGGGCCGTCTTCAAATAAAAGAGAGAGGATGAACTTTTCCTCAGGCGCCAGAGCGGCCTCGGTGGCGCGATCGCTCATCAGCCGCGACAATGTGTATTTTCCATTTTCCGATTCCACGCGAATGCATCCATGAACGGCAAGCTGTGCAATCACGGCAGCAAAGGAACGCCCGTCGGTGGCTCCCGAAGCGATATAGCGCGCGGCTGCCGGCGAAATTCCCTCCGGCGGTTCATAACGCGCGACAAACGCACCCGGCTTGTGCTCGGGCCCAATCCACACCCAGGCGATCAAGTAATAAAGGAACAGCAGGGCGGGCGCGATCAGCGCGCCGCCTTCGCGACGCAGAAATACGAACCTCGGCATGTGGATATAGCCGGATGGCCAAGTGATGGCCAGGCTCAGGCTCTGGCGCGGATTCATGTTCGTGGCTCGATAAACGATTGCGCCGGAGGCGTCATCGACCCGCTCGATTGTGTTTTCAGGCCGGCGAGGAAAACTCCCGCCGAGTCCGCCAACTCTCGGTTCGACCTCGATGTTTTCACTTGGGACTGCGGCGGGCAAATGGACGGCAAGGATCGCTTCCGCAATCGGAACAGTGCGCTCAGTGCCCACGGCATTCCAGTAAAGCGTGTCGCGCCCTGCGCGCGAAATCAACGCCCAATCGACGGTATAGCGAATCACGAAGCGGTGCTCGCCCGAATCGAGCGCCACGTTGCGCGCCCCGATGAAAAGCTGCGCATAGCCGTAGCGCTTGCCCTGCTCGTAGTTGACGCGCTGGCCGTCTTCTGTCACTTCCAGAATCTTCACGCGAATGCCGTTGTCCTTTTGATATGTGCCCACATAGCGCGTATCCCACCGATCCGTCAGGGAGATGGGCAAGTCCCGCTGGAAACCGTGCTTGTAATAGGATGAGGCATTGCGGACGGCAATTTCTTCGCGGACTTCGAGCGTGGCGTTTTCGCGAACGGTCACGTCGGCACGAAAAAAAGTGATCCCGGCCCGCGCGGACGTGTCCGCGCGCGCAATCCGGCAGAGGCAGGAAACAGCAAGGAAAAGCATGGCGATGAGTAAGCGGCGGCGCACGTTTGCCTCGGGATTCAACGAAAGTCGGTACGCACCATGGTACGCGGAAAAGGCGGCCCTCCAGCACGGTATTGCGATGCTCTGCCGCCATTCGTGCACCCCGGCGTGGCGCCGGCGTCTCACCGACGTTTTTCTCCAACTCTGCGCATCGCAAAACCGCCGGCGGGACGCCGGCGCCACGGACAATGGCCGGGAATCACTTATGCGCGGATATCGGCCAATTCGGACGGCCCCCTTTGGCGTCCCCGCTATCTTCAAGATAACTCACAGGAAAGGGATGTAGCTTTTGCACCATTCTTTTGCTATAAGCGAAGTGTCCAGTTTGGTCCTGGGATACGTCACCTGCCTGGCACTGAGCGTGAGACCTCATGGAGATTGGGTCATGAGTTTTCAGAAACTTCCTACAAGGTGCGAATCGCGGATTCGTGTCCGCCCACGGGCAAAATTCTGCCCAATTTTCCTTACTGTATTTTCGCCTGACATCCGTTCCGAATCACACAACATTCATGCAGAAACCGGGAATCACGGGCCTACTTACGTTTAGAACCAGGAAAAGTCTGAGGGAGCAAGGAGGATTTTCATGGCGACCGCGGTAACTCACTACACTTCCTACAAAGCGCGACCTTTCACCAGGGAGCAACGCGACAAAACCACGATACTGTTCGGCGGGCTGACCTGGAAGCATGAGCGGCTGGTCCAGGGCGTCTTCAATAATTTGAATTACAATGCGAAGCCGCTCCCGAATATCGCGCGCGCGGACCTCGACGCCGGCAAGGAATTGATCGACACCGGCGCGTGCTGCCCCACGATTTTTACGACGGGCAGCCTCGTGAATTTCCTCAAGAACGAAGTGGCCGTCAACGGGAAGCAAAAGACATTGGATGACTACGTCTTCCTGACGGCCGGCGCCTGCGGCCCATGCCGCTTCGGCCAATATCACGAATCGTACGAGATGGCGCTCGATGGCATGGGCCTGAAGGATTTCCGCCTGTTCCTCCTGGCGCAGGATCAACTGGATCAAGCGCCCGAAAAACCCGGCGGGCTGGAAATCAATATGCACCTGAGCCTGGGAATTGTGTGGGCCATTTTGGTGGGCGACATTCTGACGGACATGGAGTACTTGACGCGCCCCTACGAAGTCACGCCGGGAGAGACCGACAGGGTCATGAAAGAAAGCGCGGACTATCTCTTTGAAGTTTTCCAGCAGCGGCCGCTGCGCAGCAACAAGTACGGAATGCTGGCATGGCATTTCCTGTCCGGCTATTTTGCGGATGCGTTGCGCGTGGTGCGGAAAAAATTCGACGCGATCGAAGTGGACCGCCTGCAAGTGAAGCCGAAAGTGAAAATTACCGGCGAATTCTGGCTGCAGACGCACGAAGGCGACGGCAACTACAACATCAAGCGATGGCTCGAACAGGAAGGTTCCGAAGTGATGCCGCCGCCGGTGGCCGTGTGGCTGGGCTACCTGCTGCACACGCCTCTTTGGCGGCTCGCGGCGAAGCCGAATGTGGATCGCAAGATTCGCATGAAGATGGCCATGATTCGCGGGATGGAAAAGCTCTACAACGGGACATATAACCGGTTCCGCAAAGCGATGGGCAATGTGCCGCACGAATTGCCGGATCAGGAAGAATTGAAGCAGCTGGCTTCGCCCTTTTTCCACCACGAACTGCGCGGCGGCGAAGGGCACATGCTGATCGGCAAAGCCCTGCACGCGCATCTTCACAAGCATGCCAACATGACTTGCGAGCTTTCTCCTTACTCGTGCATGCCCAACACCATGTCCCAGGGCGCCATGGCCAACGTGCTGGGGCGGCATCCCGATCTGCTCTACGCTCCCATCGAAATCAAGGGAGACGCCGAAGTCCATGCGCTTTCCCGCTGCCAGATGATTTTGACGGAAGCAAAAAAGCGCTCGCAATCCGAATTCGTGGAAGCGATGGCGAAGACCGGATTGACGCTGGAAAAAATCCGGCAGATCGAGGAAAAGAATCCCAAAGTCAAGAAGGCGACCTATCGCATTCCGCATTACGGGTATGCGTCCACGGCGGCAAATTACGCTCTCCATCTCGCGAGCATGAGGGCGAATTAATTCAGCAAGATCCAGGACACCGGCGGCTGCAAGACTCGGCCGCCGGATGCGCAGAACGGAATCAGCGAGGACTCCTCAATGGCTGACGGGAACTTCGTACAGATCGCGCCCCTCATGCGGGAACCGGGCGTGATGGAAATCAAGACGCCGCCCAAGCTGCAGCCCAGCGCCAATGGCGCGATGATCTGCGGCATGGACGTCGGGAGCACCACGGTCAAGTACGTCCTCGCTTCGCCGTCCGGTGAAGTAATTTCCCAGGCCTACGAGCGGCACAACACCAAGCAAGGCGAAAAGGTTTTGCAGTTTTTGTCGCGGCTGGAGGCGCAGCATGACTTCACCCCGCAGCGCGATCGCATTTTCTTTACCGGGTCGGGAGCGGGCCTGATTGCTCCCGCCGTGGGCGCGAAGGTCATTCAGGAAGTCGTGGCGGTGGCGGCCAGCGTCGAGCGGCTCCATCCTGACGTGCGCTTCGTCAGCGAAATCGGTGGAGAAGATATGAAGACCATCTTCTTCAACGGCAACGGGACGACGAAGAGCAAGCAAGTTCTGATGCAGAGCGCTTGCTCCGGCGGCACCGGCACATTCATCGAGAAAACGGCGCGCAAGCTGCAGATTGCTCCGGAAGCGCTCTCCGAAATGCGTTACACGGGGCACACGCTGCACAAGATCAGCAGCAAGTGCGGAATTTTTGCCGAGGCCGACGCCAACACGTTGCTCAAGGCCGGCGTTACCGTTGACGAAATCATCGCTTCCCTGTTTGAGGCCGTCGTCTACCAAAACCTCGCCACGCTGACGCGCGGAAATACGCCCTTGCCGGAAGTTCTTCTGCTTGGCGGACCGAATCTCTTTTTCCGGGGGCTACAGGAGGCCTGGAGACTGCACCTCACACACATCTGGCAGGAACGAAAAATCGCGATGCCCAACGGCAAGGCGCCCGAGGAATACATCGTGGTGCCGAAGGATGCGCTGTACTACGCGGCGCTCGGCTGCATCGAGGTGGCTCTCGGCGAGCAGCATACGATCGGAATCTACCAGGGCATGAAGAAGCTGCAATGGTGGATCGACGAAGGCCAGTACGAAGAGAAAAAGAAGCAAGGCCGCGGCGGGCTGTGCGACAGCGCGGACAATTTGAAAACGTTCATCGACGTGTATTCCAAGATGGACGCCACCTCGCAGGCCAACATCGAGTTGAGGGCGACGACCACCACGGTGGAAAAGAAAAAACTGGATCGCGTCGTGGTGGGCTGCGATTTTGGCTCGACCACGGCCAAAGCCGTGTGCCTCGGGCCGGATAAAGAATTGCTCTTCTCCTGCTACGCGCTGAGCAAGGGCAATCCGATCGAAGATGCGAAAAGCCTGTTCAGCCAGCTTCGCGAAGCCATCGGCGACGGCGAAATTCTTGGGCTCGGAATCACGGGCTACGGGAAAGATTTGCTCAAGGGCATCCTCGGCGCGGATTGCGGCGTGGTGGAAACCATCGCGCATGCCTCCGCCGGGCTGCACTATTTTCCCGATGCGGATTGCATTTGCGACGTTGGCGGCGTTGACGTCAAGATCATGATCCTGAAAAACGGGACCGTCAGCGATTTCCGCCTGAACTCGCAATGCTCGTCGGGGAATGGCGCATTTCTTCAGGGCGTTGCGGAACGGTTTGGCATTCCCCTGAGCGAAATGGCCGACAAAGCGTTTCTTGCGCAGGCCATGCCGCAACTTTCGATGGGATGCGGCGTGTTCCTGCAAAGCGACATCGTCAACCAGCAGCGCAAAGGCTGGCAGGCGGAGGAAATTCTCGCCGCGCTTTGCGCGATCCTGCCCTTGAACGTATGGATTTATGCGGGTGGGATGAACAACCTCAATCAAGTGGGCAAGAAATTCATCCTGCAGGGCGGCACGCACAAGAATCTGGCCGTCGTGAAAACGCAGGTCGATTTCATCCGCTCCAAAGTTCCCGACGCGGACGTGGTCGTGCATCCGTATTCCGGAGAAGCCGGGGCAATCGGCGCGGCGCTCGTTTCCCTGGACTGGTGGGAAAAAGGCGGGCGAAGCCAGTTCCGCGGATTTGACGTAATCGAAAAATTGACGTACTTGACGACCACCGCAAAAGATACGGTTTGCAACTGGTGCCCGGTGAATTGCCAGCGGAGTTTCATCGACGTCCAACTGCCCGGCGGCCTGGGCCGCGAGTGGAGCAAGGTGCCGTTGTCCCTCGGGTGGGAGCGCGTCATCGTGAATAATTCGTGTGCCAAAGGTCTCGTGGAAGATTTGAACGAAATGAAAGTGATCAAGGCCGGAATCGAGAAAACAAAGCATGCCTTTCCCAACATTGCAGACATGGTTCGGCAAGAAGGCTTCCGCCGAGTTACCGCCTCCGCCTAAGGACCGTTCGGGAATCCGCGTTGGGATTCCCAAGGTCCTGAACATGTGGAGCACCCACCAGTTCTGGGTCGCGTTCCTGCGTGAAATCGGAATCAGCTCCGAAAACATCGTATTCAGCTCGGACACTTCCGAGGAGCAGGGACGCGAATTCGGAAAAGGCCGCGGCACGGTGGACTGCTGCTATCCCGTAAAGGCCATGAGCGGCCACTACGGCGAACTGATCTTCGGCCAAAAAAATAAATTGCACATCATTATGAGCCCCATGATTTATTCGCTGCCGTCCTTCATGCGCGGGCACACTTCGGAAAATCTGGCCTGCACGCGCGTGATGGCCGGGCCGGAAAACATCCGCGCCGGCTTCATGAAGGAAAGCGACGTGTTCGGCGACAACGGAATCAAGTACGCAGCGCCGTTTGTGAACATGGCCGAGCCGGAAATGGTTCCCAAGCAAATGTACGACTGCCTGAAGGATGTGTTCGACATCGACATGGCGGAAACGCAGCGCGCGGTGGATGCCGGGTACAATGCTCTGCGCGTATTTAACGAAAAGGCTCAGGCTGAGACACGCAAGGTTTTGACCTGGTGCGCGCGCAATTCAAAACCGTGCGTGCTGGTGCTGGGTCGCCCTTATCATATGGATCCGGGAATCGGGCACGAGATCGAGGCCGATTTGCAGGCCTACGGATATCCCATCGTGTGGCTGCAATATCTTCCTGTGGATAAAGATTTGCTGGACTGGATTTTCGGCGAGGAAGTGCAGGCCAAAAAAATTCGCTCGCCGCTGGATATTTCCGACGTGTGGACTTCGTCCAACAGCAGCAACACCAATGAAATTATGTGGGGAGCGAAATTCGGGGCGCGCTTTCCGTGGATCACCTGCGTGCTGCGGCTCTCCAGCTACGAATGCGGCATGGACCAGCCAACCTACACGCCCACGCAAAAAATCGTGGAAGCTGCCGGCACTTTATTTTTCAAATTCGGCGACCTGGATTCCACCAAGCCCGCCGGAAGCATCCGCATTCGCATCGAGACCATCGTGCACTATCTGGCAAAATATTCGGAAAAGATCATGAATCAGAAACTGGCTCTCCTGCCACCCGATTGCCCGCTGCTTTTAGACAAGCAAGAACAAAGTGAGAAATCCCTGGCGAGTGTTGCCGGAAGCGATTAGCCCCCGGCACGGGTGAGATCTTGTGGCGCCGGCATCTTGCCGGCGGTTTTGCCCGGCGGCTTCGCAACAGAAAACCGCTGGCGGGACGCCGGCGCCACACGTTTTCGGAAGGTGGAACGTAAATTATGGTGATCTATCTTCCCGGCGAACAGCACGAACCGGAGCCCGCGGTTGAGCCGTCGTTTGACGAGCTCACTCCGCGCGAAATTGTTGTCGAGCTGGACAAGTACATCGTCGGGCAGGCCGCGGCAAAGCGCGCGGTCGCCGTCGCGCTGCGCAACCGCGTGCGCCGCCAGAAACTCACGCCCGAAATGGCGGAAGACGTGCTCCCCAAAAATATTTTGATGATCGGTCCCACCGGAGTGGGAAAAACGGAAATTGCGCGGCGCCTTGCTCGCCTCGCCGGCTGCCCGTTCATCAAAGTGGAAGCCTCCAAGTACACCGAAGTCGGCTACGTCGGCCGTGACGTGGAATCCATGGTGCGCGATCTGGTCGAAACTTCCATCGACATGGTGCGCGAAGAAAAGTTGGACGAAGTGGCCGAGCGCGCCGAACACGCCGCGGAAGAACGCGTGCTCGATCTGCTGCTTCCCGCATCTCCTCCACCTCCGGTGGCCGAGTCGCCCAACTCTCCGGCCGCGCAGATCGAAGCGCCGCGCCAAGATCAGATGGATCGCACCCGGGAAAAACTGCGCGCGCAGTTGCGCGACGGCAAGCTCGACCAGCGCCTGGTGGAAGTGGATGTCCGCGAGCGGTCGACGCCGGCGTTTGAAATCGTGTCGAGCCAGGGCGTTGAGGAAATGGACATCAACGTCAAGGACATGCTCTCGGGAATTTTCGGGCAGCAGAAAAGGCGCCGCCGGATGACCGTCGCCGAGGCGTTCGATTATTTAATTCAAGAAGAAGAAAACAAACTGCTCGACATGGATCAGGTGACGCGGCTGGCCGTGGAGCGCGCCGAGCAGATGGGCATCATCTTCATCGACGAAATCGATAAGATCGCCGGGCGCGAGTCCGGCCACGGTCCGGACGTCTCCCGCGAAGGCGTGCAGCGCGA
>PMOP01000317.1 GCA_003161495.1 Acidobacteriota bacterium
CGAGACAAGGAACGCGCCGGAACATGTCCTCGAAGCCCGGTTCGTACGCCTGATCATAGGGGATGTACTCGATTGTTGAGGAACTGCCCGTTTGCTCTTTCACAAGTTGCGCGAGGCCCTCAATGGTTATCTCACTGTCGTTTCCTATATTTACGACTTCTCCGATAGACTTATCATTATCAGCCAGGCGCAAGAGCGCTTCCACGGCGTCCCGTACGTCGCAAAAGCAGCGAGACTGCTGCCCCGTTCCGTAAACTGTGATCGGCGATCCCTCCATGGCCTGACGCACAAAGTTGGGTAGAACCATGCCGTATCGGCCGGTTTGTCTGGGCCCGACGGTATTGAAAAGCCGCGCGATGATCACGGGCAGGCGTTTCTCTTTCCAATACGAAAGCGCGAGGAACTCGTCCAGAGCCTTCGATGCAGCGTAACTCCAGCGGCCCTTAGTGGTCGGGCCGAGCACGAGATCGGCATCTTCGTGAAAAGGAACATTGGTGTTTTTTCCGTACACTTCAGAAGTGGAAGCAACAAATACAAGCTTACGTTTTCTGCAAGCCGCTTCCAGTACCATCTGCGTGCCGTTTACATTGGTTTCGATCGTTCGGACCGGGCTTTCCACAATCAATTTAACGCCCACGGCAGCGGCCAGATGAAAGATGATGTCGGCCTCATCGACGAGTTCCGCTAAGAGCTGGCGATTTTCCAAAGGTTCTAGAAAATATTGCATCCGGTCATATTTCTTTAGGTGCCGGATATTCTCCATGCTCCCGGTGGAAAGATTGTCCATCAACAGGACTTGGTCGCCGCGTTCGAGCAAACGCTCCGCGAGATGAGATCCGATAAATCCCGCGCCACCTGTGATGAGATAAACCACGCACGTCCTCCTGAAGGTTCAGTCCTGGCCCAATCGCGATTCTGCTTCCTCGGCCCGACGGGCTTTTCGCGATTTCCTGGTGTCTTCTTCCCGGCCATCGCCGCCGTACGAATAGGGGTAATACCGATATGAGTAGTAATAATCCGGCGAGCTGGAATCTACTGCGTTTAACACGACACCCAGCATGTGGCATTTCACGCCGACTAGCAGATCGAGCGTTCGCGTGAAGGCTTGCTTCGGAGTCTCTCCGCTGCGCACTACCAGCAACACTCCATCCACCAGCACCGAAAGAATCACGGCGTCCGTTGCGGCCATGATGGGAGGAGAATCGATCACCACAAATTTATATCGAGTACGAAGCTCGGTAATGAGTTCCGTCAACCGGCGCGAGGAAAGCAAATCGGCCGGATTTGGAGGAATCGGCCCGGTTGGAATCGCATCCAGATTCGTAATCGCCGGGTGCGGCACGGTGATTAAATCCAGGGAGGAAACTCCGGCGAGATAAGAACTCAATCCCGCGTGCTTGCCGTCCACCAAACTTAGCGCCCGATTGATTCCCGGTTTGCGCAAATCAGCATCCACCAGCAGCGTCTTATCGCCTAGCTGAGCGAGAGTCACGGCCAGGTTAACCGCAGCCGTTGTTTTGCCTTCACGAGGCAACGCGCTGGTCATCAAGATGACCTGAGGAGGATGATCCGCCTGCGACAGAAGCAATGAGGTGCGCAGCGCGCGAAATGCCTCTGACATTTGCGACTGCGGCAAATTGTGCGAAATCAGTTCCGCACGGCCATCCTTCGTGGTCACGACAGGGGTCTTTAACAGTTTTGAAAAACGGCTGCGGCTTTTCCCGCTGGAACTAGCCAACGCGGGAACGACGGCAAGCGAAGGGAGGCGTGACAGTGTCTCGATGTCGTCTGGAGTCTTTATGGTGTTATCGAGATACTCGCGCAGAAGTGCCAACCCGATTCCCCCAATAAGCCCTACCATTATGCTCAACAAAATGTTTCGTGTTTTATTGGGGCGGGAAGGCCCACTCGGAATTAGGGCGGGATCCACAATTCGAATATTGGAAGACCGGAGCCCCGCCGTGATGCCCGCTTCCTTCAATTTCTGGAGCATGCCGTCGTAGAGCTGCTTATTTGTATCGGCCTCTCGTTTTAAAATGTTGTATTGAACAAGTTTCTCGGCGGTCTGGTTCACTTCTGCTTTCTGTTCGTCAAGCGCTTGTTTCAAGAGCAGCTCGCGCTGACGCGAGCCGCGGTAGTCAGCCTCAACCTGGTTGCCGATATTCAGTTTCTCGCGTGTGATCAATTGATCCAGATCCTTAAGCTGCGCCTGAATTCGTACAACTTTTGGAAACTTGGGTCCATACTGACTCACGGCGTCAGTATATTGCGCACTCAAAGTGGTTTGCTGCTTCAGAATATCCTGAATTACCACACTTTCTCTCACTGCGGCGATGGCGTCGTAATTTCCCGATTGCGCAAGCTGGTAAACTGCTTCCTTGTTGATCCGATCGGCCTGCGCGTCCGTCAGCTGCTTTTCCAGTTCGCCCAATTTCTGCGTGCTGATATCGCTTTTTTCATCGACAGTCCAGATCTGATTCTCGCGCTCATACTCCAGTCGCGCGTCTTCGGCGTTCTCGACTTTGATCTTCATCTCGTTCAGTTGTCCGGCCATCCAATTAGAAGCCTGCGTGGCAGCGTCAAAACGGCTGCGAAAATTCTGTTCAATAAAATTGTTCAAATGGGCGTTAACAACACGGGCCGCAAGAATGGGATCGGTGGCCTCAAACGTCACGTCGAGCAAACGGGAGCTTGGCACCCGCTTCACGCTTAAGCTTGCAAGAAAAGCGCCCAGGGCCGGTGGCCGCATCAGGCTGGCATCGCCGTTCGCCGTCCCAGCTTTCTCGGGTTTGCCGGGGCGCCCGCCAAATTCGGGCAGGTGATCGAGGCCCATGGACTTGACGGTTTGCATCGCCAGAGTTTCACTCTGAAGAATCTTGGATTGGGTGACGATGTAATCCTCCAAATCCACGAAATCCTCACCTTGATCCGATTCGTTAAAGCGGAACGCATTCGGCGTGTCGCGGTCCACCACCACTCGTGCCGTCGCCTGGTAAACGGGTTGCATGCGGAACGAAGCAATCGTCACAATCGATACAATTGCAAGCAGAAAAAAGGCGATCAGCCATTGGTGCTTCCGCAGAACCATTAAGTGGTCGAGGAGGTGTGGTTCCCGCGGCAGCAAGTCCAGCGCAAGAAAGGGGGAACGGGTCTGAAGAGATTCCGTAGAACTCCCGTTGGAGCGTTCTCGAGGAGCTAGATGGTTTGTCTCGTCCATAAAGTCTTCACGCGGCACAATGATTCAAAACGATACTGAATTTTTTCGCAGTTAAACCAAAGTCTGATTATATTCGACCCGCGGCAACGATCCCGACTCCTGTAGTGACTGCCAGGCCTACGTCGCCTGCGCGATGTAAGGCCTTCAAACCAGCGCTATCGGGTACAAATAAAATGTCATTGGCTTGCAATTGAACATCCTGCTCTTTCATGTGCATGATCTTGTTGAGGTCAACCGGAACCTGATCTCGTTGCCCGGTATCCGGATTTTTTCGGAGGATGACCGCTTTCTTCATCTTCGCCGTGCTCGTTGTCCCTCCCGCAAGAGACAGCATCTTCAGCATGGTCATGCGGTCCAGATCGTTTTCCAACAAAAAGCCGCCCGGCTTGTTTACGGCGCCAACGACATAAATAATTCCGGCGCGCGGAACCGAGACTACGTCACCGCCGACAAGGGGAATGTTAAAATGTGAATCGCCGGATTCCAGAATGTCGGACAAATTGATTGTAAAGGTCTGAGGACCTGACGCTGCCGAGGCATCAGCCGAATCTGAGGAATCGGAAACGTCCCTGGCATCGCGTGTAACAATCACGGTGCTTCCTGCCTCAGGAGAGATGCCGCCCGCTTCCGACAAGGCCTGGAGGAGTGTTGTTTTACGCAAGGCCTGGATCACCATCGGATTCTTGACTGCTCCGATCACGGTAATGGGCTGGCTGTGCTGTTCCTTCAAGGAAACGGTAACTTGGGGCGTCGATACCAATCCGTTCGTCTGTAATAGCTCAGCGAGCTTATCCTGGAGTTGAAAGGGCGTAAGACCCGTAGCCCGCACCTTGGAAGGCATTAGCGGCAAGGAGATATAACCGGTTTCATTTACGCGAACATCGCGCGAAAGCTCAGGAACGTCGAACACATCGATGCCCAACAAATCGCCTGCCCCGATCAAATAATCGCCTTGCCTCACATCCGAGGCAAGCGCCAGCTGCGCAATCCGATCATTGGTTTCAGACGTGACGATACTCATCGGCTTGGGCGTGGATTCCGGGGCTTGCGGGGTTTTTTGCTGTTGGGAGAATGTGGAAGGAACAGACAAAAGTAGCAGAAGCGCTATTCGGGTAGACAAATAGAGCGCCGGGCGCAATTCACCCTGCGATTTTCGATGACTCAAGTTAGAGACTCCCCCACGCATCGCCATTATACAGTCTCTACACCTCAGTCAAGGGCATTTGTTCGCGAAAACATGGATTGTATCCGACGGTATAAACGTTCTAACGCTTCAATGCCCGCGAGGCAATGGCAAGGCTGGGAACGCGGAGGTTGCCAGGGCCGCTTGTAAAAGAAAGATGAGCGCATTGGAAGGAATATGAAAATTGAAGTCCACTCCGGCATGAACGAGAAGCCCCAGGCAGGCGACCAGGGCGCCGGCATGATAGGCAAAACTTCGCGGATCGCCTGCCACAGTAAGAATTTTCCAGCATTTCCAAAAAAGAATGACGAGAAAGATTAGCCCGCAAAAGCCGCCGATCAAGCCAGTTTCGGCAAGGGCTTCCGCATAATCGTTGTGGCTGTGATTTACGATAAAGCCGTCGTAAACCGTTTCGTAGAGCGGAAAAACTTCTTGCAGGGTGCCGAGGCCGCTTCCAAGGACTCGATGATCCTGAAAGATATGCATACTATCGTGCACCATTTCCACGCGGCGACCCTCGCTGGCTTCCAGATTCTTGTAGGCGGCAAACCGATCTAGTGCCCGGCCGATTCCCAGCCACGAAACCAAAATAACGGCTAGCGCTAAAATCATCGCGCCCGCAACAAATACTTTTTTTTCTCTCCGGCGCGCCACAATTAAAACAATGAGAAAACCCACTTCCGCCACAATACTGATGATTCCGCCGCGGGAAGCTGCCAGAAATAGCGCCCCGATCGGCAGCAGCGTAAAAAGAGTTATGAGCGGCAATTGGTCGCGACGTTCCGCGCCCAGAATTTGAATGGCGAGGCCCGGCGGGATGATCAGTTCCATCAGGCCGGCAAAATGATTGCGGTTCACATAAGGGCCAAACGGGATGCCCCCATACTTCAATTCCCGCACCCAATATAATTTTCCGTTAAACGTGAAATGCTGCAGGATGGCAAACAAAGAAACAGCAAACCCGAGGCTCAACAAAAACCAGATAAAGTTGCGCCATTGCGCCCGGGTCCTGTAGGACTGCACGAAAAGAAAAATTAAAGCCAAGAGGGCCGAATATTTCAGCAATTCGATGCGTGTCAGAAACGGAACAGCCGTAATGCCGATTGCCAATTGCAGCGGCGCAACTAGCCAAAACCCAAGAAGGGGCCACAACAGCGGATTCCAAATCAATTTTAGTTCGTCGTCCATCAACACGTTTCCCGCCCATGTCAGCAGCAAGACGGCTGCTCCAACCTCGAGCACGGCTTCCGACCACGGTTCGACCGCTCCATGAGCGAGCACCGCGAACGCCGCCAAAACGCATATGCCGGCCCGTATGGAGCTTAAGGTCATGGCTCGACGACGTTCTCCGTTCCGGAAGCTTTTTGTTCGGACCAGTTGTTTTGCATTGGAACCGAGTTCCTTTTCATAAAATTCCCTAAAAATTAATTTGCGGGCGGTGAAACCATCTCCCGGTTTCCCGCCTTGATCGCCGAGTTGCCTGTGCCGCCCGGCACTAGTGTTACGTCGTTGATCCACACCGTGCCGCGGAGCTTATTGTCCAGACGCCCGCTCGGATTCCGCACCAGCCGGACGAGTATAAGGTGCGTGTTCGGCCCCGTTGTAAAATCAGCTTGTTCCATAGTCCACGGCAGATTTCCCGTCTCATTTGGCGTAAGGACATCTAATTGCGATTTGTCTTTCGGATCCACAATTTCAAAACGCATTCCGCTCTCGGTCGAAATCTGGTCGGTACGCATAAATCCTTGAAATCGGTAGCGAGTCCCAGGAGAAACCAGAACGTATTGAAATAAACCTTCATAGTAAAGATTTTCCGTGCCGTCAAAAGTCAGCCGCGCCGAACGGCTGCCCGAATGCTTCGCGTCCGTATCGAAATCGAAATCAGCGCCCATTGCATCCCTTTGCTGCCAGCCGAAACCTCCTCCTGAAATGTCCTTCTCGAATCCTCCATCATAGACGAGCGAATTCCCGACATAAGGCGAGGCCGAGCCCGCGTCTCTTGCCGCGGCCTGGTGCCAGACCGTCCCGGCTTCGTCGAATTTTTCCTGGGAAACCAGCATGTCGGTAAGCATGAAAACCCATTTCCAGTCGGTGCGAGGATCCTTTACAATCAGCCGATTCCAGACTTCCAGCGCGGCCGTGGGTTCCTGCGCATTCGCCAGAAAGCCGAGGGCCTGTGAGTAGGCTTCGGCCGTGTCAGGTAGGACCTGATCGAGCAGAATGTGGATGTCCGGGTTGCTGTGCCAGACTTGCGCTACCGCGGCAGCGATTAGGCTTGGGTCCACTAGCGCCGCGCGGTGAATTTCCACATACGCTTCGGGCAAACGGTTCTGGCGAAGAAGAAAATTGCCATACCTCCAGGATACCTCGGCAGAAATCGGGTAAGCGGACTGGGCCGCTCGAAAATATTTGTCCGCGCCGCTATTGTTCCCCACTAATTCGAGGGCGCCTGCGAGATCGAGCTTGTAATAAGGGGAGCGCGGATTCAGTTGTATTGCGCGTTGGTAATAGGAAATGGCCAAGGGAACGTCGGGGTTATCGAAATCGACCTCCCGAAAACGTCCCAATTTGTACCAGGTCTCCGGGTTTCCCGGCTCGATACGCGCGGCGAGTTCCCAATTTGCAGGGATTGAAGACGCCGCATAGTGACTCGCCAGCGCATGTCTGCCGCCGGCAAAGCAGAACCACACCGCGGCCAGGATCGCAATGAAAGCGGCAGTCCGCCGCGAAGCAGGATTAGCAGACATCTCAGGCATGCGCGGATAATCTGCTACGAATGCCAGCCATGTGCAACTAAAAACCAAAAAAGAAAGGAACGGCTCGCGAAACGCGATTGCCAAGCGCATCGGCATTCACTTGCGTTTCAAGCCTGAGCCGTATTGCTTTAGGAGTCTCCAGGGCCGGACCAACATATAAAGCGGAGCGAGCCATCCAGGCAAGCGCACTTTCTCGCGGTCGCTTTCCGTGGGACTTATCGCGAGACTCCAAGTATGGCGCAAACCCTTCCCGATTCCGTCGCGCGATTGAATCCGGAATATCGCGCGAGGCAGCGCTCCTGTACCGGCAGCCGAAATGTTCGCGTATTGCCCATATACTTTTTCTGCAAGCTCTCGAACTGCGTGGTCACGACCGATCTCCGCCAGAATTTTCTCAGGCAACGGAGCGTCAAACAAGTCATGCGCTAGGTAAAGTCCCAGCAGGAGCACGCGGGTAGATTCCAGTTTTGCAGCAATCTGCGAGAGCAGCGTCCAATCCACCTCCTGTACGGATATCAACTGCGCGATGTCGATGATCCACAGTAGCCGGTCCCACAAGTGTTTCGCGCCGTGGACACACAACATCACGAGCGTGTCTTCGATGGAAAAAGTCCGCAGCGTCCGTCCGCACAAATCCACCGTAATCAGCCGCCGGCCCATTTTGTTGAAATTTAGCGGAATAGGGAAGTACCGGAGAGTGCGCTCCGTATGCAGCTCGACATGTGTTCTCGTAACCTCACGGAAAAAAGCATATTGGCCAGGCACGTTGGTGGAGGACCCCGTCAACACATCCACGATTTCAAATTTAGGAGCAAAACCTGCTGACTCGAGGAGGGCGGTAGCGCCGGCTATGTCTTCCTGCGGAACAAAAAAATCCAGATCATCGAATCTTCGTCGTGTCGGACTCCCAAATGCGAGGCAGCTTAGAACCGGCCCCTTGTAGGGAATGAGTGGCACGCCTTTCCTCTCAAAAATCTCATGAATCCGCAAAAGCTCGGAGGAAAGTAGAATCGCCAATGCGGCTGTTTTCCGCGCGCTTTCGTGCAAATTGTCTAACTGGGTAGCGGGCACATGTCCATCACCTACGAGCATCAGATTCTCATACACGAATGTCTCGAGGTGATGGTCGAAGGCGATAGCCAGGAGTTTGGGCCAATTTAATGGACCAAGAAGAATGTCGCGGACGCGTCCGGCAGTCTCTTCGTCAAGATTTACGAGTGCGCAGCACAAAACTAATTCTCGCTCAGGACTTAGCCCTTCCCTCCAATTTGAATTTCTTCCCATGGCACATTCATTCTGACAGGATAAGAGACGACCGGAACATGAAAATTAAGACTGGACGATTTTCCCGGCAAAGACTTGAGAAACGAGGATTAAACGCCAGGCGGTCGGCGTTTTTTTCTGCGGAAACTAAATCGCGACTGAGGACTGCAAGCCCTGAATCTGAACCAGATGAGAAGAGCTGAACGATGCCGCTCTCCTTTTCTTTAAATTTTCGGATGGAATCCCGGTCCGCGCATATGATTTTTCGCAATCTTGGGAGGAAGGTCCGCGCATATTTCCTTCCAAGTAGGCCAGCCCCGGGCAGCGCGTGCAAGTCCCCCCATGGGTGCACACGGAACAGGACGGCATATCTCGCAATGTGATCGAGCGTACCTCATTAAGCTCGGGAGAATTTCGCCAAATATCCACGAACCTTGTGCTCCGCACGTTGCCGCTCGGAAGAGGAAACTGCACGCAGGGGTAAACGTCTCCGTAAGGAGAAACATAGCAGGCCGTGTGCCCGGCGCTACAGGGCAGCATATCCAGGTCAGATTCGTTCGGGCCCTTGGGAGGAGCGCAAAATTCCTCAACGTTTCCGACGAGGCCTTCATTGCGAAAGACTTCGCGCAGCGCGGCCTCATCCACATTCAAATTCAGAATCCCTCTGTCTCCATCCATCATTGGCGTGACCGTGGGATCCAGCATGAATTGTGCGCCCAACTCGGCGGCGAGCGCCTTCACCCCCTCGTAATCGCTCGCGTTTTTCACCATCAACACATTGGCGATGATGACGTGTATGCCATGCGCCCGCAACCGGCGTATGGCTTCGATCGAATCCGCAAGCGACCCCGGCAACTTCGTAATGGCATCATGCACGTCGGGAATATGTGAATAAATGCTGATTTGAACCGATTCCACGCCCAGGGCCTTGATGCGATCCGCCTCGTTGCTCCGAATCAAAATTCCGTTGGTCTTGAGCTTGATGCAAAAAGTCCTCTTGCGAGCATGCTCGAGGATTTCGAAGAAATCCCGGCGCATCATAATTTCGCCGCCGCTGATCGTGAGGTAGAAAACGCCGGCATCCGCCATCTGATCGAGAAGGTCCTTGATTTCGACTGTGGTCATTTCGCCGTGGTCGTGGTGATCCAGATAGCAATGGATGCAGCGCTCATTGCAACGGTAGGTCAAATCCAGGTGCACGCTCAGCGGGATGTTCAGCTTGAGCGCCTTAGTAACCATTTCCCCAATCAATGCGCTCATGGATTCACCTTGGGAAATTCGGAGGGCTGGGCAACGGGCCTATCTGAAAGCAGCATAAGGCCATGACCCGCAAGTTGTTTCACCAGGACTTCGGCATCCTTTAATGCGACTTCCGGAGAAACATCGTACTGCGTGCAAACTTTGTTTTTAACGATTTCCTCAAGCGGGGTTAGTCCGTCGGCAGACTCCCAGATGAGCGTAGCGACTTCGTCCAATGTAAACAAGGTGGAGTCGCTGGCAGACATAACCATGGTTTCATTCCCCAAGACTCGCGCAGCAATCATGTTGCTTCGAGCTACATAGGGTTTATCACTCATTTGATCAACTCCCATGCGCGCGCGTCAGGTACAAACGTCAGCCTCCGGATGGGCACTCGGCCAGCAAAATCGACCGCGGCTTCGAAAGCCAGTTTGACAAATTCAGGATCCCGCGCAAAGAAAAGAATATTTCTAAGCAGGGCGCGAACACCTTCCGTCCCAACAACAGGCTCGATTCTGTTCTCCGGGCCCTTGGCGAGCAGATACACACATTCAATGGGCGCGCGCAGATTTTCTCCCACGCGTGCAAGCTCTCCATAAAAAGGCGTGCCCACGGCGAAATACCCGCCATCTTCTGGAATTACATAGGAAATTTCGTCGGTAAGCAATGCGGCGTCCGGCGGCGCCAGCCGGGCTATCGTAGTCTTTCCCGCGCCTGACACGCCGGAAAAAATAAACGCTCGGCCATGGCGGATCGCACTCGAAGCGTGCACTAAAAAACCACCTTTTCTGGCCAGCAGCAGGGTGTGGACGATGCGCAGCACCGAATCAAGTGAATAGGAATTAACAGTTTGTGTAATGTGTCCGTGCGCTGTAGTCGGATTGAATTCGGCGTGAAAATCACCGCGGTCCATCAACCAGCGACCGGAATTCCACGTCACCGTCAGATCTTTGTCGCCGAATTTGGTGCCCGGCGCGGCAAGCTCAATATCAAAATCGAAGGCAGTCTGTTTCGAATCTCCGATATATCCGGCATACCGTTCCATCAACAAGCGGATAAATACAGGGTTGTCACAATGCAGACAAATGGGAAGGCCACCAATTTCAACAACCACGCTGGAGCGCTGTGCCGCCGCGCTCAAGCCCGTCATTTTACGCTCCCGGCAAATTGCTGACGCTCAATCGCCCCACCGAGTAGGGGAGCCGCATACCGTGCTTCTCCTTGGCGTAGCGGAGCAAGTCGCAAGTAGAGATACGTCGCGTGGTTAGAATTTCGAAAGAGTCTGACAATTATGCGTTCCCATGTACTGAGATCAAGGGTAGGCCGCCACTGACAATTGCCGCGCTCGATCGAAATCACCCTGCCCAACAGTTCACTGGAAGAAATCGGAGGATCATTATGCCGGAGCGAGTCGCCGCGAGTTATCAAATGGGAATTCTCGGGGCTGCCCTTGCATCCCACCACACGGTGCGCAAACATTCGCCCCTCGCGCGAGTACAACACAATCTCTCCGAGAGAAATTTCAGACACATTTGCGCGCTGAACGGAAATCAGATCGCCAGGAAGTACGTAAGGCACCATACTGGTACCGAAGACACGAAGACGAACATTCCCAAAGGTACGGACCACTTCGCCCGCCAGACCGCACGCTATTACCGACTCAACTCGCTGCCGTGGGTTCATAGATGCTCAAACCACCGAGCTATGATTTCGATGAGGCCACGCACTGGAACTGAGTGGAGGACACCTTTCCACACTGCAGCGCCGTCACTTCAAAAACAGATTCGAACCTGAAGGAAGGAGCTTTATATGGTTTCTTCGCACTCGAATCTGCTATTGCGCGCGCCTCATCTTCGTTTGGGTTCTTGTTCAAAGGTTCGCCCCCCTTGCTTTTATTCTATCCTAAATTCTGAAGCCTTAATGAATCTATTATTCGCCCCGCTCGGAGTGACATAAGCCAAGTCCAGTATTTGAAAAACGAGAAAGCCGGCCACCACTTGTTTTTCATACATGTTTCATAGCCACGATGCTAGTGTAAACCCGCTTGGGTCATTTTGACGGCAGAGTTCGTTGCACCCGTCCCGCTCAGAGTGCCGAAATAAATGCTGGCCTCGCCAGCACCGGTGCCGACATTATCAATGACGATCCCGCTGGTACCAGTGGCTTCCGGGGCCGTAGTCTGGCCGTTGCTGGCGCTTTGGTACGTCCAAATCATGGCGGCATCCCCGCCGCCCGCAAGGTGGCCGGTCGGGCTCCAAGCGAAGCTGATTAGAGTGTTGCTGATGGTTACGCTGTTACCAGCCGCTCCGCTGTTGGAGCCGGCGCCACTGATCGTAAGGAACGTGTTGCCGGCGTTATAGCTTAGGGAAATCCCAGCAGTGGTTTGCTCCGCCGGTGTGATAGCCGCTGCGATGTTTGCGGCCAACGTGGCTGTGCTGACAGTGGCCGCTCCCGCCCAGTATTGAAAGTTCGGGGCAGTATTCGAGCCGTCCGTGGCGAGTGTGCCAGTGCCTGCGCCAAGAGTGGTCGAGGCGTTCGCAGCTCCATTGATGTGCATGGCGGCTGTGCTGCTGGTTTTCAGGACATCCGCATTCGCTCCCGTGCCCGGCGTTTTGGCCGTAATGATAACTATGTCGATGGCCCCGGCCGCCGCTGTGACGGTCGGGTCGGCGCCAACGCACGCGTTAAAACAAGAAGTGCCGTTGATAGCGTTAATCAAATTCGTCTGGTCAGTTGCCAGAGTGGCCGAACGCGCAATACAGTTCTCACCGGGGGTACAATTGCCCAGGGTAGTCCGCCAATCATACACTCTGCCATTGATGGTAATTGTTGAGCCACCGGGTGGCTCCGAATTTATGAAGATCGGGCTGCTCGCAGCCGTCGGCGCGCTGGCCGTCAGGGTCAATGTTCCGATCGTTACGGTAGCGCCGCCGACCGCGCTATTCGCGGAGACGGTTCCGACAGCGCTGGCATTTGTGATGGTGCCATCCGTCGTTGATCCCACTCCCGTGGTCCAAACCGGCGTGGTCGTGCCACTCGTCCCTCCGACTACAAGACATCCGCCTCCAGTACACTGTTGGAGCTGTCCCTGCGTGTCCACGACCACGCTAGTTGACGTGTAAGTCGAAGATGGCGTCCAAGGGCCGATCGTCGGGGCTGTGCTGGTGATGTTAAAGCTCATGACGCAGCCCCCTGCACCTGTTCCTGCGCCACACGAAGTGGCCGAAACTCCCGCGAAGAGCCAATCCGTGGCCGTGCCGCTTGAATTAAAGAATTCGGTGAGCGGAGAGCATCCTACATTGCCACTGGCGAGAACCGGTCCAACCGCTGCTGTACCCAGAACGGGTCCGCTGGAGTAAGTGATCGGGATTTTGTACAGGGTGGGATTTCCTCCAGCATTCCCACAAACATAAAGGTTTCCAGCCGGCTGTGTTTGAATCGATGAGGTATAGTAAATATTGTCGAAGGCGCCGCCATACAGCGGGATCGTGGTGCTGCCGCTTCCAACGGTAACGGTCGAAGAACCCGTACTGCCGCTTGTGAAATTCCCAGTCGCGATATTGAAAACGAAGACCGCGCTCGCCGTCCCGGCCGTGTTATCCCCAACAAAAACATAAACGGTCTCGGAGACGGGATCCACGATCGGAGGTTCCACAATACCTGTCCCACTGCCCAATTGTCCGGACTGCGTGACGACGCCCGTTGCGCTGACGGAGTACAGGTATCCCTGCGAGTCCCCAACATAAACTTTCGCTGATTTGAAATCGTGAACCGGGGCGGTAAGAATCTTGCCCGACTGAGTGGAAACGGTAACGGGCCATCCTCCGGTGGTCACTTCGGCGGGCGCGGCATTGAAAACCGGCGTGAACTTGTGAAGTTTTCCGCTGTCGTCACCAACGTATGCAACGTCGCTGGAATAATCGTAAAAAGGTGATGAGCGAGTGACACTCGCTCCTCCGTTCAGGATCACGGCCGCATCGGAAGCGGTGTTTCCTGTCCCAGGCGCGACTGGAGCGAGAACGGTCCCATTGCTTCCGCCGGTCCCCGCGCCCTTAAGCACGTGGAACTTGGAACCGCCCGATATGCTCTCCACGTACGCAACCTGACCGACGCTGGGCCCAAGAACTGGGGAGGTTTGGACTGTTCCAGTACCGACGAAGTAAGAGAACAGCACTGTAGGCGCGGTCAGAACTGCACAGAAGCCGGTGCCTCCCGCGTTTACATACAGGTTCTTAAAGCCGACGATATTCGGCTGGCTTCCTGAGACGCCGGCTTTGTTTACCGGGAAGACGACGTAGTCACTACAACTCGGCGCACTCGTGGTGCTGAACGTCCACTTTGCAGGGTACATTCCCGGCGCAACTCCGGCACCGCCGAGTGTTGCGCTCCAATCCCGTCCAAGAGGCTCCTTTTGCTGTTCGTCATTCTTATTGTCTTTGTGCGGATGCTCACCGCGCTTGTGCCGCTGGTGAGCGAAGCGCGGATCGGTGACGGTTTTGTACCAGGTGTCGAAGGAACCTCTTCCCGACGCCTCGCTAAGGGTGCCTGGGTCGGAGAACACCACGTGGTGGTGACTCCAGTCCTCAGGGTAGCCGTCGTCGGTTCCTCTCTGCGCGAAGGAAGGAATCGAAACAATAGCAGCCACTACAGCCACACCCGCGAGTCGAAGGACTGGTTTCATCATCCCGCGCAGCCCAGGCGGAACGTCGGAGCGTGTGTATTCCGTGCTTAATTTGGAAATCTCACGTAGAACCTGGGCAACCCAGTATCGCCAAGCGCGATTCGATTTCATTCAAACTCCTCCCACTAATTTCTATGATTGAAAAAAAAGGCCCATAAACACACGAACCCCACAGAATTCCTTTTTTGGGAATTCTAATGGCCCCACGCATTTGTTCTCGTTCTCTTTGGTTTCGCGATCTTTCAAAAATGATTTGTTTTTGAGTCCTGTTGCCTCGGGCTCAGACAGGATCAAAAAACAGTGCTAGATGGCGGCCTTTTTCCAGGACAAGCTGATCTCGACCAAATCAATGCCCTAACCCGTAAAACAGCCACTAACTAGCCTGTCTCCACATTCTGAGGCGAGTTTAGATATGCATATCCACCACGTCAATGCAGAGGTGTCGCATTGTTCCGCTAAAATGTATTACTTTCCGAGTGTCTTACCTTTGTGTGCACCTGGCGCATACACCGGAATTACTTACACTGTGCTATATGAGCAGCGTCACCGTTTATCTGGACCTGGAGATTTCATGCACAAAACGCTGGAATGAGATTTCGGGTGAGAGAGAGTGGACACATTACCAACGAAAGCATTCAAGATTATTTATTAAGTTACGACAGAGAACAAAGAATTTAATTGTCAGTGGCGCTGGCGCCCTTTCGCTAACCTGCAGCAGAATGACAGACCACACGCAAAGCCCTCGTGCTCGACTTCAACCGAAGTAGCCTCCGTCTGCGACTCCCTTGAAGTGAAATCGGCCGGCGGCGTCCGTCTTCACCGGTTCTTCTGTCGCGAGCGCTGCGAGCAAAAGGCAGGAGCCCAACTTCGGCCATCGTCCCTCCTGCCTAGGTAGGAAACAACAATCGCAACCGATCGATACTCAAGAGTTGCTCCCTGCTGCTAGTTTAATCCCGATTGCGATGCCTGTATGGCACAGCCTCCTGTCCCGCCTGTCCCGCAAGTCTGACTGCCAAGCGGGGTAAAGTAGACCTGCGAAGCGCCCGTACTTGCGGATGAACCGTCGATAATGATTCCGCTTGTGCCGCCACTCTCGGGTCTCGTCGCGACAGTCCCTGTTGACGTGGTAATGGCCGCTCCGGAAGTCACGTCGAACGACATGAGGCATCCGGTATTTGTTGAACAGTCCACCGGAGCAGCCATTACGTTAAGGGCTGTGGCGCTCAAGAAAATCAAGTCTGTGCCTGCCGGGTGCGCCACACTGGTGTTATTAGAATTAAAGAATTCAGTAACAAAAGAACATACTGATGCACCGGTGGTAAGGGCCGGCCCGGTGCTCACCGTGCCCAGTACACCTGTGTTTGAGACGGCGATTTGGTACAACGTGCTGATGTTACTTGCCGTTGGGGCACACACGTACATGTTTCCCGCATGTCCCAGGAACCACTGGTTGTCAAAAGCTCCGCTGTATACATTTGTTCCCGCACCGCTCGTACTAAGGATGGTTTGAGTGCCGTAACTAGTTCCAATGCCGGTGAAGGTAGTCGGAAAGGTGTAAACAGCGGAAGCATTCATAGTCTGCCCAGTTGTTACAGCATCAGATTGCGATACGATTAAATACAATTTGCCGTTGGTTTCATCCAGAATCGGACTCTCAAAGTTTGCACCACTAAAGGCAATTTGTACGGTTTTGGCAATGGTCCCGCCGGTTGTCGCGTCCACGCGTTTAAGGGTGCCGAAAGGGCTGCCTACAAAAACACTGCCGGTGCCGTTGTCAAAGACAGGGTCAGTGAGAGCGTAGCCGGAACTTACGAGAGCAGGCCAAATGTTGGCGCCAGTTGATACTGTCTCAGCGGGCGGTGTGCTCACGGTCCCGTGAAACACGTTGGTGAACTTATGGAGATAACCTTTACTATCTCCGGCGAAAAGCGTGTCATGGGCGTAGTCGACAAAGGGCGATGACAGCGTATCATCTGCATTGAGGTCGCCCGGCACAGTGGAGAAGTTGAATGTCGTCATGCATGCCCCTGAGCACGTCGTGTATGCGACGGGGGTTACCGCTGTAAGCGTGTCCGGGCTCATGATGGTCCCGGAATTTGCAGCCCACTTGAGAAGAACAAGCGTGGCTTGCGTGCCCGCCGAATTATTCTGGACAAAAGCTACTTGCGAGCCGTCAAGCGAAAGCACGAGCGAGGTCGCCACCGTGCCGCCAGTGTTGAACGCCCAATATGTCGAGGGCGCAGTGCCACACAAGCCGCCGCTCGCGGCGACATATAGATTATTGAAAGCAACGACGCTGGCCTGCGCGGTAGAACCTGCTAGGCTCGTATTATATGCGACGAAATCCGTGGCGCAAGTCGCGGTCCCCGTATTGAAAGAAAACTTTGCTGGGAAATTACCAGCGCCCACCGTCGCACCGGAACCCATATATATGCTCCAGTCGCTTTGAATTGTGTCCGGATCCTCAGGAGCACGCCGCCAACGCCAACGGTCTCGATCTTCCTCGCGCGCGTCATTGCGCCGAATCAACTGCTGCACATACCTCGGGTCCGTCGACAATCTAAACTGCTGCATTAAGTCGTGAGGAGCTGAGAAGATCACGTGCCGGTGACTCCAGTCGGTCACCAGGTGGACGGGCTCGTGCTCTGCATTCGTTCGGCGTACAACTGTTAGCACGATCACGATGACCGCGCCGAGAACAACTTGTGCCAGCCTAACCTGCCAGGTCCCATTAAATTTCATTTTGATCCTCGCCCAATAGGTTTTACTCAGACTTCCAAGAATGACTTTTTACTGTGCCTTCTCGACTCTCCCACCTACCCGATTAGAAGGATTGGCGAAACGGTCACGGGTTCCGAGAATGGAGGAACGACAAATTGTGGGCTGTACCATTTTGGACAATTTCAGCCTAACGACGTTTCAACGGAAACCGACGGAACGCCTGGATTCAGAGAAATGGAGCCGAAATCGCGAGGAAAACAACCTATATGTAATATCTAGGGGAGTTAACGTATTGAACATCTCACGATCGGTTTGACAGACCAATTGGGTAAAGAGATGCCTTGATCCGGCTGATCTCGAACTGCAACGCTGTACGTCTCATCACCCGTCAGCTCTCTCGAACATCTGTCGCCCCCGGCAAATCCGTGCACGCGGACAGCCAACCGACTCCGCATTTCCTTGTTCCTCATTAGAGTGCGGAACCCAACATTGATCTTGGCAATTTCATCGGTCGTGAATCGGCGGCACTTGCGAGAAAGGCCAGCCTCAGCCTCGATCCGGCAAATTTGGCTCAAATGCGTGTGATACATCTTTCCGATTGCCCGCTACGACATGCCCGCGCGAACGTCGGCAATCATTTCGGCTTCTTCTACATCGGAAATGATTCTGCTGTTTCGTCGCCAGCGATCCTTCTTGTCGCCTATTTGCCGCCCGTCAACGCCGAGAATAGACCCATGTTATGCAGGAACCAATAATGACTGGCAAAATATCCAGCGATATTATATATCTGTTCATAGTGTGCAAGGTTTATCTACAGGAAATACTGCATTGGAAGCCTGAGTGCCGCTTGCTAGGATTGGCGACGTATACATGGCTAACAGCCTGTTGCCAACCACATTGAATTGGAGATCCAACATGCGAAACGAGCTATCCCCTTTCCGATTCGTAGTGTCCACTTTTTGCTTCCTGGGCCTTTTTAGTTTGCAAGTTTATGCTCAGGACGCAGATCATCAGAAAGATCATCCGAACGGCATCGTCCAGGACTGGAGCCGGCGCTACGTTGTCTATCCTCGTTTCGGCCCGATTCAATCCCTGATCTCCCTGCAGAACGACCCCCGCGCGATCCTCAGCTGGCAGGCAGCGGAACGCGAAGATTGGCACCGCGCGAAAGATCGAGATAGCGATAATGACGGCGACAAAGACGACTACAAAGTGCATGGAAATTCCCACGATAAAAAAAGCGGTCTGCAACGTGACTGGAGCATCCCCCTGGGAGGCGGGACAACAGCGCCTTCCATGTTTCCCGCAAAATATACTTTCGACGTCAACGCCACGCCGAGCTGCCCAAACGATTTCGTCGTGTTTCCAGTGAATGTTGCAGGCGCCGCACATCAGCCGAATATCGTAGGCTTCAACAATCTTTATAGCGGGACGGCGGGATCCACGGGAATTTGCAATGCCGGCCGCACGCCCGGCCCGACTGATGACGGGGTTTCAGCTACAACGATCTGGTCATATAACATTACTGCCGCGGACGGCGTGGTCTCCACCTCTCCGGCTCTTTCATTGGACGGGACTAAGGTCGCGTTTGTCGAAAAAGGATCTGGCTTATCGGCTCATTTTCACGTCCTGGCCCCGAAAAGTGGGGACGGGGTGGCAACAAACCTACAGGACGTAACCACCTCTACCAAACAGATCACTACTGGTGGTTTTGCCGCATCAGCGCCGGGTCTGGGAGCCGTAACGGACTTGGCACTGGTACCTTCCTCAGGAGCAGCCAGCGACACGCTGTCTTCGCCCTTCGTTGACTACGATAGCGACGTGGCGTACGTCGGAAATGACAGCGGCACGTTGTTCCGCGTCATGAATGTCTTTTGCACTTTGGCGACTTGCGCGGGTGCGGCGCCGAGCCTAGATCTTACCTGGGGCCCGGGTGGCGGGCTAGCTACCGGTTGCTCGGGAGTGTTGACTGGCCCCGTAGTAGCTGGTAACGGGAACATTTTTGTCGGATGCCCAGACGGCAAGCTTTATGGGTTTACTCCGACGGGAGGGGTGATCACCCCGTTGGCCGTGGGAAATGGTTCAACGGATGGAGGAATTGTAGATCCGCCGTTGGTGGACGTGGTAAACGGTTTCGTTTATGCCGTGAGCGGAAATTCGTCCTCCGGAACCTCTGTTCTGGTCCAGGCCAGTGCGACAAACTTGAGTTCCCCAGTCGTCGCGACATTGGGTGCAGCCGGACGGTTTAATCTTCACGCCCCAGCTTTCAATGACGCGTATTTTTCCAGTACTACTTCCTCGAATTGGCTGATTTATGAATGGGGCCTAAACAGTGCTGGCACCTTGGATACCCTTTACGGAGTAGGATTCAATTCCAGCCCAACAAGCCATGGCATGATTTCGGGCCCGCCCGCGGACATTTTTAGCATACCCGGTTCGACTGCTTCTGAGTTCTCACCCGTCACCGAAATTTTGAATGCGCCTGCCGATTTTATCGTAGTAAGTGCGAAAGAGTCAGCGTTCCCTAATATGGCGGTGTATAACGTGAACGCTTTCACCGGTTTATTTCCAAACAGTTTTCCTCCTGCCGGTACTCAGGGGGCGACCGCCGCTGAAGGTAACGGGACCACGGGAATCGTTGTGGACAATGTCAGTTCCGACGCGCAGGCTTCCAGCATTTATTTCGGTGTTCCAAGTTTAAGTACAGCCGTAAAGTTGACGCAGTCCGGCCTGAACTGACCGTTGGTCACATAAAAACGGACCGGCGGCATAACGAACTAATCATCGATCAGCAGCCGTGCAGGTGTCTGATCGTTGAGCGCCTCGCCGACTTCCTGGGGATATTTTGCACGCTAGTGAGGAATGAAAGCACAAGTTTAGGCCAGTTTTTCCACCTCAAGCAAGCCAACCCCTGTGGAATCACCTGCCAACTACGAGTAACTATTTCTTTTTCTGACTCTCGGGACATAGCGCGGGCAGATGGGCAGATTGATAGTCATTGAATTGATCATGGCCTGCTTTCCAGAACGGGACATCCGGAGTTCCACTACGGTATGCGGTTTGGGGCCTGGCTCTCGCATGCGCTAATGCGCAGATCGAGGAATCGGCGCTCCATCGGATTGCGCGCTAGAGCGAGAGCTGCCCGGAAATGCTCACGCGCCGTCTCGGGCCTTCCGCATCTAAATTCAAGTTCGCCAAGAGCCGCTGAAAAGAACGGGTATGCGGCGAGGCGATCGCGGTCGGCGATCAAACCGATTTCTTCGAGTCCCCGTTCGGGCCCCTCTTTCTGCGCTATTGCGATTGCGCGGTTGAGAGCGACGATCGGTGAAGGGCGTAACGTTATCAGGGTGTTGTAGAGAGATACGATGGCTGTCCAGTCCGTGTCTTCCGATCGAAGTGCCCGAGTATGAATTGATGCAATCGCGGCCTCAACATGATACTCGCTGAGCTCGGTGCCCTTGGCCGAAAAGTCCAGAAGCCTTAGTCCCTCGACTACGATTTCTTGATCCCATTGCGACCGATCCTGATCAAAGAGTGAGTTCAAATTCCCGGATGCATCGACGCGAGCGGGTAGTCGAGCGGCATGAAGACACATGAGGGCAGCGAGGGCATGTGTCGCCGGCGTCGTCCCGAGCGGGTGCTCCAGGAGTTTTGCGGTGAGACGCATTGCTTCACGACAGAGTTCGACGCGCACGGCCGATTCGGGTGAGGCGCCGTGATAACCCTCGTTAAAAAGTAAGTAAAGCGCGCGATGGACAGCCGGAAGTCGTGCGGAGAAATCGCCGGCGGCTGCGACGTCGAACAGATTCTTAGAAGCCGCAAGCACTTTCTTGGCGCGAGTGATTCGCTTTTCGATTGCCCCGTGTGCGCTGACGAATGCGCCGGCAATTTCGCCCACGCTGAAGCCGCATAGGATATGGAGTATGAGCGCGACCTGCGCTTCTTCCGGCAATCGAGGGTGGCAGCAGGAGAACATCATGCGCAGCTGGTCGTCGTTGATTTCGTTCGATGCGAAGAGTTCTTCCACCACCGGGGCGAGTGTCCATTCGCTCTGGAGAAGCCGGCTTAGCTCCGGCGCGTAGGTACGCGCGGTGCGCTCGCGCCGCAGAATGTCGAGCGCGCGATTCTTTGCGGTGGCCATGAGCCACGCGGAGGGATTCTCCGGCACACCGCGGAATTTCCAAACTTCCATCGCACGGCAGAAGGCGTCTTGTACCACATCCTCTGCCAGCGCGAGGTTGTGGACGCCGAATATCCGCGTCAGCACGGCAACCATGCGTCCCGCCTCGCGCCGGAAGAGGTGATCAGCGGTCTCCATTTACATGTTCATTGTTTGGATCGGCCGCACTTCCACGGAACCGCCGGCTTCCAGGATTGGACAGCCCTTCGAGAGTTCCACGGCGTGCAGAAGGTCCTTGGCCTCGACCACGATGTAGCCGCCAACAACATCCTTGGCTTCCGCGAAAGGGCCGTCATTGACGATCTTCTGTTTGCCTGTGACCACCTTGCCGGTGTGCTCGAGAGGATGCCCCGGCTCCTTGAGATGGCCTTTGGCGCCGAGGTCCTTGAACCATGCCACCCATTTCTCCATAGTCTTTTGCATTTGCTCGGGTGATGCGGT
>PMOP01000048.1 GCA_003161495.1 Acidobacteriota bacterium
GGATTTGGCATGGGTGATCCTCGGCTCGAAGATTCCCCGGAAAGAAAACTAAAAAACATTCCTCGCGATGCGGCTGCCGGGACCTGCTAGGAGTAGTAACGCAAGATCCATTCGGCGGCGCAACACGGCTTTTCGGCGCCCTCCGTTTCGATCGTGATGTCGAAGACCGCCTCGACGCTGCCTGGAAAATCTCGGAATGAATGCAAGCGGACGCGCGCGCGAATTTTCTCGCCGGATCGAACCGGCGCCGGGAAACGCACGCGATTCAATCCATAATTAATGGTCTGCCGCACTTCAACCGGCAACTGGATCGCCTCTCTGATGAAATGGCTCATCAAGGAAAGCGTCAGAAAGCCGTGCGCGATCGCAGCCCCATACGGCGATTCGCGTTGCGCGCGCTCCGGATCGACGTGAATCCACTGCCGATCTCCCGTCGCTTCAGCGAACTGCAGGATGCGCTCCTGCGTGACGACAAGCCAATCGGACGTGGCAATTTCGCGGCCCACGTATTCCTTCAACGATTGTAATGATTTAAGAACGAGGGTTGGCATGGCGGTCAGTGGTTGTGTAGCGCCCGCCTTCAGGCGGGCATGTGCTTGCATCAAGAATGCCCGCCTGAAGGCGAGCGCTACACAGACCAAAATAGAAAACCCACGGGCTGAAGCCCGTGCTACTGGAACATTCCACTAAGTTACTTGCCGGGTTTCAGTTCCGCGTACACCTGCCCGACGAACCGATCCGCCATTCGATCCCCATTCGGCGCGGCCGGCAGAACCTTGCCGTCGAAGTCGGCAGTGGGATGCGCGGCGACAACATCGTCCGCCGATTTCCCTTGTTGCATCAACTTCGCGACTTGTTCGCGGACGCCCAGAATCATATCCCGGTGCGCCATCACAGCGGTGCGATCGACGATCGCTCCATGTCCCGGAATAATTTTCGTGTTCGGTCCCGCAAGCGCGACAATCTGCCCGAGCCCTGCGATCATTCCGTCGAGGCTCCCGCCATTCACGCGATCGATGTTCGGATATCCGATGGAGCGGTAGAAATCGCCGGTCATGATCACGTCCGCGTTGTGAAAATACACCATTGTGTCGCCATCGGTGTGCGCTTTGCGGATGGGGATGAGGTCGATTGTTTCGCCGTCCATGTGAAACGTAATTTTATTTTCGTAAGTAATGAGGGGCAGCGCGACTTCCATGGCCGGCGTGCCCGGCTGTCCATTCGCGCCAGGCGCGGGGTTGATCAGCCGGTCGCGCAATTCGTCCCGCGCGAGAATCGTTGCGCCCAGCTTGCCCATGTTGGCGTTGCCGCCGGTGTGATCGGGATGCACGTGCGTGTTGACCACGAAGCGAATCGGATTCGGCGAAATTTGCTTGATCGCCGCAACGATTCGATCGGTGAGCGGAGCGAATTGCGTATCCACCATGAACGTTCCCTGCGGCCCCACCAGCACGCCGATCGTGCCGCCGCGTCCGTCCACCGTATAGAAATTGTCCGTGATCTTGTTCGTCTTGACTACCGTTTTGCTGTCGTCGACTGGCGCCTGTGCGCGTGCCGATGCCGCCACGAAGAGCGTCACGATCAACAAAGCCGCGGGCGCCGCAAGGGCGCGTCGAATCAATGAATGTTTCATTGGCGTTTGCTCCTGATTGAAAATGCGATTTTGACTTGGGTTGCTGATCGAGAGTATATACCAAACACGCTTTGCGCATAGCTTCAGGCTGAAGAATTCAATTGGTTAATCGGGAGGCTCCATGAAACCGTCCGCCATGCTCGCCACGATCGCTACGATCGCCATGGTCGTCCTATGGGCGTTGCCGGCATTCGCACAGGAAGGGCCCGCCGTGCCCGTTCTTCCATTCGAGTCCGTGCCAAACCCCTTGAAGTATTCGGTAGATCAAAACTTGGGAGAAGTTCTGAGCGTGGCCGTGAACTCCAAGGGACATATCATCGTCCTGAACCATCCGGGCACCGCGACTGCGGGTCCTGTCTACGGCAACGCCACAACGCAAATCTTTGAATTCGACGCCGACGGAAAGTATCTTCGCGAAATCGGCCATGGAGTTTACGGCCTGGCCTACGCGCACTCGGTCCGGTTCGATAAATACGACAACTTGTGGGTGGTGGACAAGGCCGCGATGTCTGTCATCAAGTTCAACCCCGCCGGATACGTGCTGATGAACCTCGGCCGGCGAGATGAAGGCCCCGACCAGCCCCGCTACCGCCATGCCGATCCCCCGCCTACTCCCGTGGACGGCTATTTTGACGGTTCCACCGACGTCGCCTGGGACAAAGACGACAATATTTATGTGGGCGATGGCTATTTCAATTCGCGAATCGCCAAATTCGATAAGCACGGGAACTGGATCAAGCAATGGGGAGAGCCGGGAACGGGCGGAGTCCACGCTAACGAAAATCCCGGCCATTTCCGGAATCCGCATAACCTCGGCATAGATCGCGACAGCAATTTGTATGTTGCCGATCGCGGCAACCGCCGCATCCAGGTGTTTGATCTGGACGGAAATTTCAAAAAGTTCATTTTTTTGAATGTGCCCTATGACAAGATGCGCCACCCCGTCCTGGGCAATCTGACCGCAGACCGTCCGGATGAAACCGCGCCGTGGACCATCTGCATCACCAACACCACTCCGCAATATCTTTTCACGACGGACGCCGAGCCCGGCCGGCTCTACAAAATTCAATTGCCGGAAGGAAAAATTCTCGGTATGTGGGGCGAGTCCGGCCACGAACTGGGCGAGCTGAACTGGGCCCACGGTATCGCCTGCCCATCGGAAGACTTGATCTACATCGCCGACATGAATAATTGGCGCGTACAGAAGCTGGTCACAAAAGGCAAGAAATAAGAGCGCCACCAAAAAAAAGCGCCCTCGGCTCGTGAGAGCCGAGGGCGCGTTTTTATTCAGATTGCGAATCTACTAACTACTGCCCGACTTCCAGGATCACGAACGATCCGGCAATCGGTGTGGGACGCGGCCGTGGATTGTCCGCTGTCGGCGCCGCGGCTGGTTTGAAATCCGCGGTTTCTGTGTAAACCCGGTGCGTCGTGGGGTCCAGCGTCATCGTCCGAGTGCCGACTTGCGTGTTGATGTTCCCGACGACGGTGTACTTGTCCGCCGAATCCTCGTGAATAACGGAAACGAAGCCGTCGCGGCACGAGGCGAACGCCATTCCCGTACCTGGATCGAAGCCGTTACCGTCCGGATCGCCGCCGATTGGCGGGGAAGCGACCACTTTTCCGTTCTCCGCGCTCACGACGACCATCACTTTGTCGCAGGCCACGAAAATACGCTTGTGAGCGCTATCGTACGCCATGGCGGAGGGGCCATCGCAGGGCGCGAGCGGCCAGGTGCCTTTAATGGCGTAGGTCTTGGTGTCGAATTCCTGGATGGAACTTTTGTCTTCGATGTTGACCCACATGTTTCCGGCTCCGTCGAGAACGGCTTCTTCCGGCTTACCGCCGAGCTTGACTGTGCCGATGACTTTGCCGGAAGTCGCATCAATGACCGTCGAATCCTGGCTCTTTCCGTTAAAAGTGAACACGCGCTTCGTTGCGGGATCGTAGCGGATCGAGTCGGGGTCCTTTCCGGGGATGTCGATCACGGAGGTAGCCTGCAATGTCTTCAAATCGACCACCGAAACCGTGTTCGCGTCACCGTTGCTCGTAAATCCTTTGCCCAAATCCGTGGCCAGAGCGATGCCATGAGAGTTCTTGGAATTGGCAATCGCAATGTCGCCGATCACTTTCCCGGTGGTGACGTCCACTACCTGGAAATGCGATCCGCGGGCGACATAGAGCCGGTGCGTGGGGGGATCGATCAACATATAATCCCAACCGCCGTCTCCGCCGATTTGCATTCTCTTAATGATCTTATAGCCGCCCGCTTGCGGAGCGGCGTACGCAATCACGCCGGCAAGCAACGACAAGCAAATCATCGGGCTCACCCGGCGCAACCACCCAGTCAACTTTTTTTGTAGCATGCGAAGAATCTCCTTATGTTTTCGTTTGAGCAGAAAGCACTACACCTGGTTCTGAATCAGTAATACGTTTCACCGCGGCCATAAGTTTCATTGCCGCTGCAAACTTCTAGCGCACTTCGACCGGTGTTGCGTCTGTCACCGGCGCTTCTTTGTCACGCGTCAGATAGAACTGAATCGCAGGCGTGATAATAAGCGACAACACCATCGAGATCAGGATGCCGCCGATGACCGCGATCGCCAGGGGTTGCAGCATCTGCGAACCCGCGCCAATCGCGAGGGACAACGGTAGCATACCGGCCACCGCCGCCATAGCCGTCATGACGATGGGACGAAGCCTGCGGCGTCCCGCCTGAATCATGGCCTCTTCCGCCGCGAAACCGAACGCCCGGAATTTTTGATTGGCGTCGAGCAACAGAATTCCGTTCTTGGCCACGATGCCGAGCACCATGATCAACCCCATGAACGACGCGACGTTGAAATCGGTCCGTGTAATAAACAGGGCAAAAAACACGCCCGACGTCGAAAGCACGGCCGAGGAAAGAATCGCGAGCGGCGCCGAAAAGGATCGGAACTCGAACAGCAGCACCAGGAAAATTAGCACCAGCGCAAGCAGCAGCACCACCACCAGGTCGTGGAACGATTTCTGCTGTTCCTTGAATGTTCCGGCGTACTCCACTCGAATCGACGGCGGCAAGTGCAGGTCGTTTACCGCTTTCTGCACGGCCGCGACGCCACGACCGAGGTCAATGCCCTCCAGCCGTCCGGTGACTTCCTTTTCCTGCTGCAAATTGTCACGGAGTATTTCGGTCTGGCCCGGCACTTCGGTAAAGGTGGAGACGGAACCGAGAGTGGCCGATCCTCCGTTGGCATTGACGATCACCGTGTTGTTCATCGCCTCCAGGGAAGCGCGGCTCGCCGCCGGGTAACGAACGCGCAGCGTGTAGGGCTTGTCATCGATAATCATAGGGGCGGTGGCTGGCTCGCCGTCCACAATCGAGGCGGCCACTGTGGTGAGCTGGTCGGTCGTGAAGCCGGCCTTGGCTGCCGCCGCCGGATTCACGGTAAAGACAACCGCCGGGCCGCTCGTTGTGTTATCAATTCCATCCTCAACGTCCACGATGGGCTTTTTATAATTGATCTGGATGCGTCCCAGGGCATCGGCCACGCGAGGCGCCCACGCCGTCAGCTGATCCACGTCAGGGGAAAACAGTTGCACCACCACAGGTTGCGGTGCGCCCGTGAGGTCCGAAATCATGTCTTGAAGCACCTGCGTGAATTCGACGTCCAGGGACGGTTCCTCAGTGGTCACCTTGGCGCGAACGTCGGCGATAATGTCATCGATCGGCCGGCTGCGCTTGTCCTTCAGCTTCACCGCGATGTCGCCCGTATTGGGTTCTGTGACCGCGGCAAGCCCCAGCTGCAATCCGGTGCGGCGAGAAGTGTTTTCGACTTCGGGAACGGACTTGATGATATTTTCCACATGCGTGACGACGCGATTGGTTTCCTGAAGCGAACTGCCCGGCGGCATGACGTAGTCCAGAATAAAGCCGCCCTCGTCCATGTGGGGAAGCAGGTCGGTGCCAAGCTGGTTAAAGCACAGGTAGGAAACCCCGATCAAAATCACGCAAAATACGCCCAGCCAAATCGGGTTTTCCAGCGCGCGGCGCATCCAGCGTTCATAAAAGATGATGATCTTTTCGAATAATCCGCCCCGGAGCGATTCTTCTTCGGCGGCCATCATGCGTTTCATGCGTTCGAATTCCGCCGTTTCAGAATCTTCCTTCGACAAAGCGAGATCTGAGGTCGGTACGGCTTCGTGTTCCTCTCCGTGGCCGCGGCGGATCAGGTACACGCCCAGGTTTGTCGACCAGGTGAGCGCGAGGGCCAGGGAAGTCAGCAGCGAGACGCTCATGGCGATGGCCAAGGCGCGGAAGAACGTTCCGGTCACGCCCGTGATCGAAATCAACGGCAGGAACACGACGATCGGCGTAAGCGTGGAACCGATCAAGGGGACTGTCAATTCCTTGAGGGCGCTGTTGACGGCTTCCAGGCGGCCTTCTCCGCCATCGCGGTGCAGCACAATGTTCTCGACAACCACGATCGCGTCGTCGATCACGAGTCCGCCCGCCGCCGCAAGTCCTCCGAGGGTCATCATGTTAAAGCTTTGGCCCAGGATCTTCATGGCGATGAACGTGACGAAAATCGCCACGGGAATTACAAGGCCCGTCATCAACGCCGTGCCGACGTCGCGCAAGAAAAGCCAGATGATGAATCCGGCGAGCAGGAGGCCGATGATAATCGCATCGCGCACGCTTCCAATCGATTCGCGCACAATGTTGGACTGATCGTAAAAGACATTCAAATCGACGCCGGCGGGAAGTTTCTGCCGGATCGTTTCGATTTCCTGGTGCACCAGGTTGGCAACTTCCACAGTGTTGCTTTCCGGCTGCCTGCTGATGCTCAGCAGAACGGCTGGTTTTCCATTCGCCGTTACCACCGTGTAATTTGGAGCGACAGAGGCCGCTACCGTGCCAACGTCATGCACGCGAACCGGAGCGTCGCCCACGTTCTTGATGACCATGTTGCCGATGTCATCCGCGTTGTGAACTTGCGAATCCACCAGGCCAAGAAACAACTGATGATTGCGGCTCAGAAGGCCCGGAGAATCGACGATATTGGTGTGATTGGCGGCATCCAGAAT
>PMOP01000531.1 GCA_003161495.1 Acidobacteriota bacterium
ATCTGATCGTGCGCCCGTCCATCGCTTCGCAAGTTTCCTCCTCGTGACATGGCCCCGAGTTTGCCCGCAGCCAACGCCACTGTCAACCGCAGACAAGGGTGGCCAGCCAAAGCGATGAATGCATGACTTTCGTGGCGCCGGCGTCCCGCCGGCGATTTTTCTGGTCTTCACGGTAAGCAAGAACGCCGGCGAGACGCCGGCGCAACGAACTTCATGCTTCCGCTGCATTCGATCTCGTTTCCAACGCATCAACGGCGATGACATTCCTTCCAAAAATTGTTATTGTTCCCATCAGTTCAAAAGTTATCCAGAATATATCGGTGAATGACCCGAAAGGGGTGCGACAGCCATGACGAAACACGATGCATCTCGCCGCGCATTTTTAGTGCGCGCAGCCGTTGGCGCGGGAGCCGCTGCCGGCGCGGGCCTTGTGCCTGACGCGATCGCGCAGAATCATGACCACATGGAAGGCGGCGCCGCGGCTCCCGGCGCTCAGCATCCCAGCGGCAGCGAGCACGGCGCGTTCTTCAACCACGCCGATGCCGCCACAATCGCCGCGTTCACCGAACGCCTAATGCCCAGCGCTCCCGACAAGCCCGGAGCCCGCGACGCGGATGTACTCAATTACATCGATCTTGCTCTCGCCGGCGCCTACGCCGAGCTGCAGGATTTCTACCGCCGCGGCCTCGCTCAGCTCGAGGCCTACTGCCGCGGCACTTACAAAGAGCCATTCGTTCGCCTCAAGCCCGAACAGCAGGACGAAGTAATCACCGCTCTCGAAAACGGCAAAGCAACCGGGTTCGCATATCCCACTGCCCGCGAATTTTTCGGTATTCTTCGGACGCACACGATGGAAGGTATGTTTGCCGACCCGCTCTACGGCGGCAACAAGGACTTCGCCGGCTGGCGCCTGGTGGGTTTCCCCGGCGCGCAAGCGGTCTTCACGCCATCGGATATGCAGAGCAAACAAGCATTCTCGCGCGAACCTATCGTCGGCCTGCAAACAATTGCCAAGGGCCCGGCGGGGAGGGCATAAGCCATGGCCATCGAAAAAACGGATGTCGTCATTGTCGGAGTGGGAGCGGTCGGCGGAATTCTCGCGGCCGAACTCGGCAAAGCGGGAATGAAAGTCATTGGCCTTGAGCGCGGCCCACGCCTGACCACCGCGGACTTCAATCCCCATGATGAGTTGCGCTATTTTCAGCGCCAGGAGCTTCGCCCGAACTGGAGGAAACAACCAGTTACCTGGCGGCCCAATACCGGCGTGCGCGCGCACCCGATGAACATATTGAATTACGGCAATCAAGCGGGCGGTGGCACGGTCCACTACGGCACGCTTTCGTGGCGCATGCATGAGGACGATTTCCGCGCGCGTTCGCAAACCATCGAACGTTACGGAGCCTCGGCAATTCCGCAGGATTCTTCGCTGGCCGATTGGCCGGTGACTTACGCCGATCTAGAGCCTTTCTACGATCAAGCCGAATACGATCTGGGCGTGTCCGGAAAAGCGGGAAATTTGCAGGGGCGCAAAATTGACGGCGGCAACGTCTTCGAAGCCCCGCGCAATCGCGAATATCCGCTTCCGGCGTTGCTCATGGATCAGTCGGGCGTCCTGTTTGCGGAGGGAGCGAAGAAGTTGGGCTACCACCCGTTTTCATCGCCGCGCGCGATTATTTCAGAGCCCTATCACGATCGGCCAAGCTGCACGTACTGCGGCTTTTGCCAATCGTTTGGCTGCCACGTCGGCGCGAAGTCGAGCATCCTCGTCACCAAGCTGCCGGAAGCTGACGCCACCGGCAATTTTAAATTACTCACAGGAGCAACTTGCTATCACGTAAATACGGACAACAGCGGGCGCGCCACCGGCGTGTCCTACTACGGCCCCGACGGCTCGGACAACACCATCGAAGCGGACCTCGTGATTCTAGCGCCTTTCATTTATGACAACACGCGCCTGCTGCTGCTTTCCAAAACAGCTAAATTTCCGAACGGCCTCGCCAATTCGAGCGGCCAACTCGGCAAGCACGTCATGGCGCACATCATGGCCAAAGTGTTCGCCGCCTACGACGACCGGTACGTCAACGTTTACATGGGGCCAAGCGCCCAGAAGCACACCATCGACGATTTCAACGCCGACAATTTCGATCACAGCGGACTGGGCTTCCTTCGCGGCGCGCAAATCTCAATCGGCCCCGCCGACCTGGAGGCCGGCCCGATCGGCACCGCGATGAGCATGGACCCGCCTCCGGGCACGCCCAAGTGGGGCGCGGCGTATCGCGATTTCCTGGGTAAGTATTTTGCCCGGTATGGTGCACTCAACGCGCAGACCGAAAACCTGGCCTACGCCGACCAGACCATCGACCTCGATCCCGACGTGCGCGATCAGTGGGGCATGCCCGCGCCGCGCGTGACCTACGATTGGCGCCGTCCTAACGAAGTCGCGCGCGTCGAATTCCTGATGCAAAAAATGGAAGGCGTGGCCCGCGCCATGGGCGCGACGAAAGTGTGGCGCGCCGCTCTCAGCCCAGGCGTCCCGGGCGCGCATCATGAGGGTGGCACGCGCATGGGCAATGACCCGAAAACGTCGGTCGTGAATCGCTACGGCCAGACCTGGGACATCCCCAATCTTTTCCTGATCGGCAGCTCAACGTTCCCCTCAATGAGCGGCTTCAATCCCACGCTAACCATTCAGGCGCTGACGTACATGAGCGCCGACGCCATAGTGAAGCGCTACAAGAACAAACCCGGCCCGCTCGTTTAAAAGCCCATTTTTCGGGCAGGTTTAAGTAGCGCGGGCTTCAGCCTGCGGGTTTTAATTGATGCAGAGCCAAAAACCCGCAGACTAAAGTCCGCGCCACCTAAATCCCAACCAAAGTGAGCATCACGAACTAATGAGAAGGTTTTGTCCCTGTCGCCGAAGGATTCGCTGAGGATGGAACAGACGGAGTGGAACCGGCGGCCGCCGGTGAAGGAACCGGAAACGTCCCATGAAGATCCAAATGCCCCGCCAGCGTCTCCGCTTCCTGCCCGTGCACAAGAATCTTCAATTGACGGATCCCGGTCATGTTTGCACCGAGCGTCTGCGCGATCGATTGCACTGCCAGCTGTTCGCTGAGAATTCCCGACGGCATCCCCGAAACAATTTCATCCGAGAAATCCGCGATGCCCGTCCCATCCGGCTGAATATAGAAAGCCAACAGGATCGCTTCCGGAGGCAGCGTGCGCTTTTCCGGAGCGGGCGCCCGTGCGATCAGCGCATTGAGCAGTTGCTTGGAGCGCTCGACGGGATCGGCGGAAAGCGGAAGTTGAATGGTTACCGGGTCGAGCGATGCCGCCGAAGCCGCGGACAACCAATACATGCGCGCCTGCACTTTTACATCGGTGGGAGTGGAGATAGGTTGCTGCATCACTTCGCGGCGCGCCTGCTCGTCGGTCTTGGGCACGCTTCGCAGCCGCTGTATGGCCTGGCGCAATCCCGGAAGCGTGACGAGGCCCAACACCACCATCCCGGTTAGAATCGCGATCGTCGTTTTGAGACCCTTCGACAAGGCGCTATTTGCCTCCCGATTCATAAATCGTTCGAAACGCGGCGACCGCGCGCGCCACTCCATCGGCCAGCCCGGGGCCCATTTGATCGAGCGGGCCGCGGTCCGGCACGCTCACGCTCGATACTTCGATGGCCACAGCCGGCGCTCCCACAGTTCGCAACTGACGCACGGGTGCTTCGAACGGAGTGTCTGAAGAGCCGCGAAAGCGCTGCGCCATTTGAATCTGGACCAACTCGGCCAGTCTGCGACTCTGATCGATAAAATCGAATTGCGCGCGATCCCAGGGCAATAGAGCCGTGTGAGGCGCGAAGGCGGCATCTTGTGGCGGAGCAGTGTGCGGCAGGGAATACACTCGCACGGTTCCCGGCTGGCCCGTGGAGGAAACGTGCAGCGTGATGAATATGCCGCCGCGCTGCGCATTTGCGAGTTTCGATCGGTCGTCGAAGGAGGGGTCGTCATTGGTCTGGCGCGTGAGAATGGCGCGCAGTCCCTGCGCCTCCAGAGAAATGCGCAACAGCCGGGCATAGCTCAGGACGACTTCGCTCTCGGCGATGCCGGTCGATCCCCGCGCGCCTGAATCCGTGCCGCCATGCGCGGGATCGAGAATGACAATTGCCAAAGTTTTCTTCGGGGGAATCGTTGGAGCTGCGGCCGGCTCTCCCTGCGGCGGAACAATTTGTTGCGGAGCCGGGGCGGAGGTTTGTGGCGCAGGCTGGCTCGGCGCCGCCGGAGACTGCGTCGATTGCGCCAGCTCCGAAAATGCGAGGGCTGCAGTAATCGCCAATATTAAAAAAAATAAAATCGGTTTGCTGGGCACTCCTACGAGGATACCAGAATCGTTTCCATCCTGAGAGATGGTCCGAGGAGAATTTTACATTTGCTGTAAATACCGCTTATTTCATTTTCCTCACGACTTATTTATGGCTGCCGGTCCATATTCTTGGAGGAGAGTGTTTTAACCCATGTTAAACAGCGTGTTGCGGTGGATCAGTTATGGGCTGGCAATATTGGCGCTCGCGGCCGGCGCTGCCTTGCTTCTCGCCGATGCGAAGCCCGGAATTCTTCCGCATCTGCCGGCGGCGGCGATTTCCTCTGCTCCCTTGTTGCTTGTCGGCATTGCGTTCCTGATTCTGCAACCGGTCATCCGCCCGCGATGGATGGAATTGCTGAAAAACGCTTTACTCGCAGCGACTTTTTTGCTTTGGGGAGCCATTCAAATCATGCCGCGGAACATTGTCTCCTTACGCCTGGGCAATGTCGTGATCGCGCTTTACGTCGCGGATTTGGCATGGGTGATCCTCGGCTCGAAGATTCCCCGGAAAGAAAACTAAAAAACATTTCTCGCGATGCGATTGCCGGGACCTGCTAGAGATAATAACGCAAGACCCATTCGGCGACGCAGCACGGCTTTTCGGCGCCCTCCGTTTCGATCGTGATGTCGAAGACCGCCTCGACGCTGCCTGGAAAATCTCGGAATGAATGCAAGCGGACGCGCGCGCGAATTTTCTCGCCGGCTCGAACCGGCGCCGGGAAACGCACGCGATTCAATCCATAATTAATGGTCTGCCGCACTTCAACCGGCAACTGGATCGCCTCTCTGATGAAATGGCTCATCAAGGAAAGCGTCAGAAAGCCGTGCGCGATTGTTGAGCCATACGGCGATTCGCGTTGCGCGCGCTCCGGATCGACGTGAATCCACTGGCGGTCCCCCGTCGCTTCAGCGAACTGCAGGATGCGCTCCTGCGTGACGACAAGCCAATCGGACGTGGCAATTTCGCGGTCCACGTAATCCTTCAACGATCGTAATGATTTAAGAACGAGGGTTGGCATGGCGGTCAGTGGTTGTGTAGCGCCCGCCTTCAGGCGGGCATTCTTGATTCAAGCACATGCCCGCCTGAAGGCGAGCGCTACACAAACCAAAATAGAAAACCCACGGGCCGAAGCCCGTGCTACCGGAACATTCCACTAAGTTACTTGCCGGGTTTCAGTTCCGCGTACACCTGCCCGACGAACCGATCCGCCATTCGATCCCCATTCGGCGCGGCCGGCAGAACCTTGCCGTCGAAGTCGGCAGTGGGATGCGCGGCGACAACATCGTCCGCCGATTTCCCTTGTTGCATCAACTTCGCGACTTGTTCGCGGACGCCCAGAATCATATCCCGGTGCGCCATCAC
>PMOP01000382.1 GCA_003161495.1 Acidobacteriota bacterium
CGGAAGAAATGATCCGTGAGGACCGCGAGCGGTGAGCCTGATCGTACTGGATGCCAGCGTCGCCGTAAAATGGTTCTTGCCGGAGAAGGTGGAAACGATGGCGACCGAAGCCCTTGCCCTGCTGGATCAGTCCGGAAAAAATGAAATCCAGATCATAGTTCCCGATTTATTTTGGGTGGAATTTGCTAGCGTGCTCTGGAAGGCGATTCGGCGGGGCAACTTTCCGAAAGATTCAGCGGACGCTGCGCTAGCATTCCTCAAGCGATTCGATTTCCCCACCGTTCCGTCGCTGAAATTGTTGGACAATGCGTTTCAAATCGCGACTGCCCACGGACGAACCGTATATGATTGCCTCTACGTCGCACTCGCCGTGCAAACCAATTCGCAACTGATTACTGCGGACGAACGCCTTGCCAATTCTCTTGCCGCCCGTTTTCCGGTCAAATGGTTAGGAGCCGTTTAGGACCGAGGGTTCACAAACCGCGAAAGGGAACTTTAGATATTTCTGTTTTGACTTTCTTGGCATTTTCACGCCGTGGCGGACTTGAACGATTCCACTTTTTCAACTTGGCCGCCGGCGTAGCGATAGCGTTCGATGGCCATGGCATCGATTGCCTGGCGGATGAGCGCTTCGATATCCAGTGTGTTTTCCGCGTGATCGAGTTCCTCAACGGTGGCGTGTAGCGCGGGGTTGCGCGGCAGGAAAATGGGGCAGCAATCGTGGAAAGGCTCGGCGGAAATCTCATGTGTGCCGATTTTGCGCGCGGCGTCCATGATTTCGATTTTGTCGTCTCCGGCAAGCGGGCGGTAGAGCGGCATGCGCACGGCGGCGCCCACGGCGGCCATATTGTGCAGCGTTTGCGAAGCGACCTGCGCCAGGCTGTCTCCGGTGATGAGCCCGAGCGCGCGGTTGGATCGCGCGACGCGCTCGGCGATGCGCAGCATCATCCGGCGATAAAGGAGAATGCGGAATTTTTCCGGCGCGCGCGACACAATTTCGCGCTGCACCGGCTCGAACGCCACGAGATAAAGCTTGGCTGAAAATTGCCACGGCACCAGGCGCTTCACGAGTTCTCGCGCCACGTGCACGGAAGACTCGCCCGGCCGCGCGCCGCCTCCCCAGAAATGCACAAAATTCAAATGCGCGCCGCGCTTCATCATTTTGTGCGCGGCCACGGCGGAATCGAATCCTCCCGAAAGCAGGCAGGTCATTCGCCCGGCCGTGTTCGGAGGCAATCCTCCCGCACCGGGAATTTTTCGCGCAAACACGAGGAGCGATGGACCGGGTGGAATTTCAATCCGGCACGTCAATTCCGGATCGTTGAGGTTCACACGCGCATCGCGGCCGCTGGCGCGCAGTTGATCCACCAGATACTGGCCAACGGAAACATCGATGTCGATGGTGCGCGACGGAAAAGATTTGTCGCTGCGTTTGGCGCGCACCGCGAAGGTCTTAAATTTTTCGCCGCGAATTTCTTCCCATGCCGCGCGCCCAAGCGCCGCGAGATCGTCGTCGCTCCCACGCGGTACGACTCGGGCCACGGCGTAAAACGCGACACCGAACACCCGCTCGATTCGCGCGACCGCTTCTTGCGCCGCAACGCCTTCACCAAATTCCACGAGCAAGCGATCGCCAGGCCGCAGTATGCGCTCCACCGGCAGCCCTTCGAGCGCACGCTTCAGCGCCATGTGCAGTTTGCTCAAAAAAAAGCGGCGATTCCCGCCCTTGAGCCACAGCTCATGGTAGTGAACGACGATAACGAGTTTCGACATTTCCACAGGTTCCCCGGGGAGCTTGAATTGGTTCAGTATACCAGTCGCACGTGTCGGTTGCCCAAAGTTATGGGCCGGAAGGAGCGTCTTTCGCAGCCCGAACGCGGTAAAAGCATTGTCCACAGGCATTTGGGGTCTTGCTCTGCGCGCAAAGCGAACCGCTCTGCGCACGGGCATCGTCGCTTGAAAAAAATGCGGCCTTCCGCCAAGCGCTATCCCAATCCAACGCGATAATTGCTCTTTCGTAACGCTGCTGAAACATTCTTCAGTCTATTCTGGACGCCGCCTCGGTTGTGGCGTATACCCGAGGGCAGGCAATCGGAGAAAAGCCCGGCAAGTTGGGGCGGTAAAGTAAGCGACCGCAAGGGTAGTTGGCGCATCTTACTCTTTGAGAGTCAGAGCGTCCTGGGTCCCTGAGACGCGGGAGCGAGCGATGTGGGATAAGAACGATTGGCACCAGTTCTTCGCAATCGCAAGCAAGCCCTGGGAGCGGCGGCGGCCGCCACGCCCGGTGTACCCCAGCGGCGCGAAGCGCGTCCTGCCCGCCGTCGGATTTAGCCTGTCCGAACTCGACGATGCCGGCATTAACATGGAAGCCGCGGAACGTTTAGGTTTGCCGGTTGACGCAGCACGGATCGGCGCTTACGGCCCGAATGTCTCTGCCCTGCGCGAATTTGTGCGCTCCGCACGCCCACCTGGAAAAATCGGCAGTTCGCTATAAAGTTGTAGTAAGAGCTTTGGATTCAGTAGCGCAGGCTTCAGCCTGTGGGTCTGATTTTCTGCATGCACAAAAACCCAAAGTCTGAACCTGTGCTAGTTTCCTCTTCCATCCGGTGAAGCCTTTTTACCCCGCTCCGCATCGAATCTGCTTGCGAGAAAGCTCTGGTACACGAATTCACAGAGCAAGCTAACTTTTCCGCCATACTACTTGACGACGGGGAAAGTTCCGGTAAACTTCCCTTTCTGTCTTTCGATGCCGATGCAAACTGTAACCAACTCGACTCCATTGACCGTCGCCAACGCGGCGGAAGAAACACAGCACGACTTCGACTTCCCGCAGCGCGAAGCGGCCTTCTTTTACGGCCTCTTCCTGCGAGGACATTCCGCCGAGGAACTTCGCCGGGATATCGAGGTTCCTCCCGCGGTGCTGCTGAAATGGCATCGCGAGTCCGAACGCGATCCGTCGCTGCGTGATGTCTTCACGCGCATGGTCGATTACCGGCGCCATGTTCTCGCGATTTTCGAGGCGCTCGTCGACATCGAATCGCGTCCCCAGCGCGTGCAGTAAAATTCCAGAAATATATTTCGTGTAGAGGGCAGTCTTTTGTGGCGCACGCTTTAGCTTGCGGGTTTTGATTTTCTGAAAGCATCAAAACCGACAAGTGGAAGCTCGCGCTACGGAAGGTCATGTTAGACTTT
>PMOP01000304.1 GCA_003161495.1 Acidobacteriota bacterium
TCAAGGATTTGCGTGCAGATCCGGCACGGTGCGGGAAGTGCGATCGAGGCAAGCGCCTCGCACATCCCGCGAAGATGGGACCGAACGGAATCGGCGACACGGGACACGGTGCGCCAAGCCTACGCCCGCGGGAGCCTCAGGGAAAGAGAAAAATGATAAAGTTGGCACGATTCGTGCCAATCCGCCGAAGCAGGGAATGCCTAAAGGTAATATAGCGGTCCGGGAATTCAGGGTCACGTTGAGGCGAATCTCTTTTTAGAGCAGGCCTTGTTCGTGTTTTTCCGCGCAAGTTACGCAATAGCGCGCCCAGGGAACGGCTTCGAGGCGCTTTTGCTGAAGCTCCTCTTCGCACTCGATGCAGGTGCCGTACGTATTCGCCTTGATGCGTTTCAGCGCACCGTCGATCAACGCCAGCATGGAACGATCCGTATTGGTTTGTCCGAACAAGAATTCCTTGGTATAGGAGTTCGCGGCCTTGTCGGCAAGATCCACCGTCGGATCGTCGTCCGCGGTCCGGCCTTCTTCCTCGGTCCGGGCAATGGTCTTGATCAATTCCTCCCGCCGGGTCTGCAATTTTTTCTTGTAATAATCCAGACGCTTCTTATCCATAGTCGGGCCCCACTATTCACCCAATTGCCGATGTTACAAACGGGTGATTGTAGGCCCGCTCTTCGTAACTGTCAAGGAAGGGTCAGCATTGGCATAGGAAAGGATCATTGTATCCCCCTGTTGCCGGCGAATCACGGGGACGAGACGCACGACAGGGAACTGGATTTAAGTCTGGCGCATGGATGCCTCATTGGACAACGGGCTGCGGAGCGCTTGCCGCGGGAAATAATGAGTGTAATAGTGTAAAAGAACTCGTCTCGCGTTGGTCTGGAGGCAGCGAGCAGGCCATTTTTGGGAATGGCCGTTGTCTCTACGATTCATCCCCCTTCCTTTGACGTGAAGCCCCCTTCTGAATTAGTTCGCGTCTGACTTCGTCGTGTGTGTTGGCAAGGATCTGAATGTGAAATCGCTTGATGGAGAGCCTGTCCGGTAGAATGTCTAAACGACTTCACCTTTGGAAAGCAGCGGCTGCGGGATTAGCCGGAATGCTGTTCACCACTGCTTACGAAGCAACCAAACAGTTTATTTTTCGCAATATCACGATTTGGGAGTCACACGGCATTACCATCCTTTTCTGTGGCTTGCTGGTTTTCTTTTTGACCGCCGTGTTTCTCCGGCGCGAGGCGACCAAGCTGACGGCCTCCATCGCCCTTTCCGATTCCCTGATGGAAAGCTTGCCGGGAGTAGTCTGCATCTTCAATGCTTCTGGCAACATTCGGCGATGGAACGATAATTTTCTGGGCTATTCCGCCGCCGAAATGTTGCAGGCGGGGATTATGGCCACCGTCGCTCCAGAAAGCCTGATCCCCGTGCAAGAGACAATGAAGAATGCCTTTGAAAATGGCGCGGGCGAGACGGAAGCATGGCTGTTCGCAAAAAGCGGAGCAAAAATTCCCTGCTACCTGACAGGCGCGCGCATCGTATTCGAGAACGAGCCGGCCGTTTTGGGAGTGGCTATAGATATCAGCAAACGAAAACAGGCGGAGGAGCACATCCGGCTTCAGTCCGCGGCGTTGGAATCCGCGGCCAATGCGATTGTCATCACCGACGCGCGCGGCAACATTCAATGGGTGAATCCCGCATTTTCCAGACTTACTGGTTATTCGCTTGCAGAAGCGACCGGACAAAACCCGCGTATTTTGAAATCCGGCAAGCAGGATGCGGCCTTCTACCAGAATCTCTGGAAAACGATTCTGGAAGGAAAAGTCTGGGCCGGGGGAATCATCAATCGCAAGAAGAGCGGACAGTTTTACACCGAGGAGATGACGATTTCCCCGGTGCGTTCGGCGACCGGGGAGATCACCAACTTTGTCGCCGTGAAACAAGATGTGACGGAACGCGAGCGCTTGAATTCCGCGCTGCGGCAAAGCCAGCAGCAATTTCAGGAATTGGCGGAAAATATTCCCGAGGTCTTTTATGTCATGGCGCTCGATCCGGTGCGCGTGACATACATCAGCCCAGCGTACGAGGAAATTTGGGGAAGGTCCGGCCAGGCGCTCTACAAAAATCCCACGGCATGGCTGGAGGCTATTCACCAGGACGATCAGGAGCGGGTCAAAATAATTTTTAAGAATTTACTGCACGGGAATGCGATGGACACGGAGTTTCGCGTGGTGCGGCCGGATCGAACCATTCGCTACGTGCACGCGCGAGTCTTCCCGGTGTTGAACGCGGAAGGGAAAGCGCACCGATTCGTTGGCTTATCCCAGGACATTACGAAAAGCAAACATATCGAAATGGCGCAGCGCGAAAGCGAAGAGCAGGTACGTCTTCTGCTCGAATCTACGGCGGAAGCCATCTACGGCATAAACCTGGAGGGCGACTGCACATTTTGCAACACCACTTGCGTGCGCATGCTTGGGTATGACAGTCCCGCGGATCTCCTTGGGAAAAACATGCACGCGATCATGCACCACTCCCACGCTGACGGAACGCCTTACCCGGTCGAAGAGTGCCAAATCTATCGGGCATTTTGGAAAGGCGCTGGATCGCACGTCGACACGGAAGTCCTATGGCGCAAGGATGGCAGTTCTTTCCCCGCGGAGTATTGGTCCTACCCGATCCGGCGAGAGGGAAAAGCGATAGGATCCGTGACAACCTTTCTGGACATCACGGATCGCAAGAGAGCGGAAGCCGAATTGCTCCATGCCAAGGAAGCCGCTGAGGTCGCCAATCGTTCCAAGAGCGAATTTCTGGCCAACATGAGCCACGAAATCCGCACGCCCATGAACGGCATCATCGGAATGACCGACCTGACGCTGGAAACGGAGCTGACTGCTGAGCAGGCCGAATACCTCCACATGGTCAAAGGATCGGCCGACGCCCTTCTGACCCTGCTGAACGACATTCTGGATTTTTCCAAAATGGAAGCGGGCAAGCTGGAAATGGATTCCCTGAACTTCGACCTGAGAAAAAGCTTGGGCGAAGTGGTCAAGATGCTGGCTCTGAAGGCTCAGCAAAAAGGTCTCGAGTTCATCTTTGACGTGTCTCCCGAAGTGCCTGCAAGCGTCGTCGGCGACCCGGCGCGGGTTCGCCAAATCCTCATTAATCTGGTCGGAAACGCGATCAAGTTCACCAAGAAAGGCGAAATCGAAGTCGGCGTGCGGGTCGAAAGCCAGAGCGAAGAGGAAGGATCCATCCTGCGTTTCAGCGTCAGGGATGAAGGGATCGGAATCCCCCAGGAAATTCAAGAAAAAATATTCGATGCTTTTTCCCAGGCGGATACTTCCACCACACGCACTTATGGTGGCACCGGCCTGGGCCTAACAATCTCGCGCCAACTCGTGGGTTTGATGGGTGGGAAGCTCTGGGTTGAGAGCAAGCCCGGCAAGGGTTCGACATTCTACTTCACGATTCAGGTGGACGAAGCTGTCGCGCCGCCGCATGTGGAAACGCACGATGTGAAGCAGCTTGTCGACGTCCCCATTCTGATCGTGGACGATAACGCAACGAATCGCCGGATTCTGGAGGATTCGGTCAGGCGGTGGGAAATGAGGCCTACCATTGTGGAAAGCGGCGCGGCGGCAATCCGAGCCCTTCAACAAGCGCACGCAGCCGGCGCTCCGCTTCCCCTGATTCTGACCGATTGTCACATGCCTGAAATGGATGGGTTCAGCCTGATCGAAAAAATTCGAGAGGATTCGGCGCTCTCCGCTGCCAGGATCGTGATTCTCACTTCGGGCGGCAGGCGCGGGGATGCCGCCCGGTGCAAGAAACTTGGTGTTGCCGCGTACTTGAGCAAGCCGTTTGACCGATTGGAATTGCGCGATGTTTTGCTTCGTGTTCTTGCGGGAGATTCCGCCCCAGCAGGAAAAAGAGAATTGGTGACTCGATACACCGCTCTGGAGCAACAGCGCACGCTTTCGTTTCTTGTCGCCGAAGATGACCGCGTCAATCAAAGGCTCATTACAAAGCTCCTCGAGAAGAGAGGACACAGCGTCGTGTTGGTCGAGAATGGGAAAGACGCAGTGGAGGCAGCGGAGAAACAGCGGTTCGACATCATCCTGATGGATGGGCAGATGCCGGGCATGGACGGATTTGAAGCGACGAAACGCATCCGCCAAACAGAAAAAACAACCGGCGCTCATATCCCCATCATCGCCCTGACGGCCCTCGCTATGAAAGGCGACGAAGAGCGTTGCCTGGCTTCCGGCATGGACGGATACGTGACCAAGCCCATCAAGCTGGAAGAACTTTTCGCCGTCATGGAAAAGCTGCTCCCATCAACTAACAGCGGCGCGCAAGATTCAGATCTGCAATCGAAACAAATCGACCAGCCCGTACATAAGTGACGGCGAAAATGTAAGGAAGGCGTGGGAAATACGGCACGGCAGATCAGCGCGCGTAAGCGCGATCCCCAAAATGCCAATTCGCGAACTGTCATGTCGTCCAGCCAGAAATCGGTTTACTCAGATTTAAGAGAAGCCATATCGATGGAAAAGCGGTACTTCACATCGGACTTGAGCAGTCTCTCGTACGCTTCGTTGACCTTCTGGATGGGGATGACTTCCACGTCGGAAGTAATGTTGTGCTGCCCACAGAAGTCGAGCATTTCCTGGGTCTCGGCAATACCGCCGATGGGAGAGCCGGAGAGACTGCGCCGTCTCATGATCAGACTAAATACGGAGACAGCAAGGGGTTTCTCCGGCGCGCCGACCATCGTGATGTTGCCGTCGCGCCGCAACAGATTGATGAAAGCGTTGATGTCGTGATTGGCGGCCACGGCGTCGAGGATGAAATCGAAGCTGCCGGCGTGTTTTTGCATTTCGTTCGCATCGCGTGAAATCACGACCTGATCGGCGCCGAGGCGGAGAGCGTCTTCCTTTTTGTTAGGGGAAGTCGTGAAGACCACCACGTTGGCTCCGAGCGCGTGAGCAAACTTCACGGCCATGTGGCCCAGGCCGCC
>PMOP01000499.1:0-2670 GCA_003161495.1 Acidobacteriota bacterium
GTTCCTCGCGCAGCGAGTACGCGACATTTTCGTAGACCGTAAGAGAGTCAAACAGCGCGCCCTCTTGAAACACGAATCCGATGTTTCTTCGGAACGCGAGCAATTCCCTTTCCGACATGTGGCCCAAATGGTGGCCCAGCATCTGCACCGTACCCGAATCCGGCTGGATCAAGCCCGCGGCCAGCTTCAGGATCAGAGTTTTTCCGGATCCGCTTTCTCCGATCAGAATTTTGGTTTCACGGGGAGCGACGGAAAAAGAAAGGTCATCGAGCACGTTGCCTTTGTCGAAAGCAATGCTCACATCTTCGAGGGAGAGAACCGGCTCGCTGGCTAGGGTCGCGCTCATTCGGGAATGATGCGTCCGTGCCGTCGTGATGCCCGCGGCACATTCATCCTGATGATTATAGATGGAAACGTCCATTGTGCGGGGACGATTCGTGGCGCAGGCTTCACAGGCTGCGGAAAAAGTCCCTTTGTCAAAAAGTGCGAAAAATAAATCGCACACAGTTGACCCAGGACGCGAGATCTTTTTCGGTTGATGATTTTGCATCACCCGAAATGCTCTTAATTCCGCAGAAAAGAGACTTTTTCCGCAGCCTGTTCAGCCTGTGGGGTTTAATCCTTGTAAGCACTAAACCCCACAGGCTGAAGCCTGCGCCACTAAAATCATACTTAGAAAATGTTACCGGCCAGAAACAGCATCAACTTCGTCAGGAAAAAATTGGAGACCAGAATGAACACTGAAGCGGAGACGACCGCTTGCGTGGTCGCTCGCCCCACTCCCTGCGTTCCGCCCCTCACTGCCAATCCTTGATAGCATCCAACCGTGGCAATAATAAAACCGAAAATGATCGGTTTGGTTAATCCCTGCATCAAATCCGAAAATTCCAGAATGTTGATCGCCCGCGTCCAGAAGGTGACCGCATTCAATCGCAGCGTGAAAAAAGAGACCAGGTATCCGCCGATCAGTCCGAGGAAATCCGCCATCGCGGTAAGCAGCGGCAGCATCAGCACGGTCGCCACCATTCGCGGCGTCACAAGCTTGCGGATCGGATCGGTGCCCATCGCGCGCATGGCATCCACCTGCTCGGTCACCACCATGGATCCCAATTCCGAGGCAATCCCGGAAGCATTGCGCCCTGCCACAAGCAACCCTGTAATCGACGGGCCCAATTCGCGGACCAGCGCGAGCGAGACCACATCCGCCGTGAGGGCCGTCTGCCCGAACCTTTCAAATTGCGCGGCGGTTTGCAGGACCATGACCGCGCCTATAAAAAACCCAGTCAGCAGGACGATCGGCAACGATCCAACGCCGATGATGTCCATCTGGTCCAACACATCGGAAACGTAATATGGCGGGCTAAACAGGTTGGAAACCGACCGGCCTGACAGCATCGCGTAATCCTGCACGTGCAGGATCCACCGCTTCGCTCCATCCGCAAGAGTCCCGGTAACCGAAATGGGACTGGGGTCAAGGAGTTTGGGGTCGGTGGTCGCCATCGGTCGCCGTCGGCTGTCCCTCGAGCGCAGGTAAGCTCACGGGACAGCGTACTGGTCGTGGCCGGAGACGTCAAGCATCCTAAATGAATCGCGTGACACAATTTTGCGCAATCAGTTTTAGTCGAATGCGGTTTTTCTCTTCAAAGGGCTTTCATCGCTTTACGCGCCGTGCCGGGTCCGATAGAATGTCGAGCCTTCCATGTTTCGCTTTGTCACTGCGGGGGAATCGCACGGTCAGGCGCTGATTGCTTGGGTCAGCGGCGTGCCCGCGGGTGTGCCCATCGATTTTGAATTCGTGCAGCGGGAACTGCACCGGCGCCAGCTCGGCTATGGCCGCGGGGGACGCCAGAAAATCGAAAAAGATCGCGTCGAATTCCTGTCCGGCGTGCGGCATGGGCAAACCATCGGCGCGCCGATCGCCCTGCGTATCGATAATCGCGACTGGGCCAACTGGGAAAAGGCGCTTTCGGTTGAAAAACTTTCCGAATCCGAGAGCGCCGAGCGACACTTGACCGCGCCTCGCCCGGGCCACGCGGATCTGGCCGGCTCGATGAAATTCAATCTCCACGATGCGCGATATATTCTGGAGCGCGCGTCGGCGCGGGAGACGGCCGCGCGCGTGGCAGCCGGCACGATTGCCAAACTTCTCCTCCGCCAATTTGAATGTGAAATTCTCAGTCACGTGATCGCCGTCGGCAAGGCGCGTCTGGCGCGCGCCGCTGCGTGGACGGAGATTCAGGCCGTCTGCGAGAATCTGGATTCGCCGTTGCGCTGCGTGGACGCCGAGACGGAAGCGAAAATGAAAAATGAAGTGGACGTCGTGCACCGCGCCGGAAATACAGTGGGAGGGATTTTTGAAGTTGTGGCGCACAACGTCGCCACCGGCCTCGGCTCTCACGCACAGTGGGACGAAAAACTCGATGCGCGCTTGGCGCAAGCCGTGATGTCCATTCAGGCCGTAAAGGGTGTCGAACTCGGGGCGGGAATCGCGGCGGCCACGTCCTACGGCTCCGAAGTCATGGACGAGATCGGATATGACGCAGCAGCCAAACAATTCACGCGCGCATCCAACCGCGCCGGCGGCCTCGAAGGAGGCATCACCAATGGACAGGACGTTGTCCTGCGCGGCTACCTGAAACCCATTTCGACGCTGCGAACTCCCCTGGGCAC
>PMOP01000499.1:2784-3503 GCA_003161495.1 Acidobacteriota bacterium
CACAGATGAACACAGATAAAAAAGGACGAGATTTGTTTTTATCGGTTTTTATCAGTGTTTATCTGTGTTCATCTGTGGATTCAATGAATCGAGTGATTCGCTGAGATGATTTATCCGATTACAAAGTATGGCGCTGCTGTGCTGGAAACGCCGACCAAGCCGGTGGAAAAATTTGACGACGACCTTGCCAAGCTTTGCGAGGACATGTTCGAGTCCATGTACGTGGCGCAGGGCGTCGGCCTCGCCGCAACGCAGATCGGGCTGTCGAAGCGGCTGGCGGTGGTTGACGTGAGCGTCGGGAAAAATCCCGAGGCCAAGCTGGTGCTGGCGAATCCCGAGATCATCCACGTCGAAGGAGACCAGCGCGAAGAGGAAGGCTGCCTCTCGCTGCCCGGTTTTCGTGGCAATGTGCTGCGCCCGGCCTACGTGACCGTGCGCGCGCAAAATGCGAAGGGCGAAGTTTATGAAATGCGCGGCGAGGGATTGCTGGCCCGCGCCTTTTGCCACGAGATCGATCATCTGGACGGCATCCTTTTTCTTCAGCACCTCAGCATGCTCAAGAGAGACTTGATGAAGCGCCGGATCCGCAAATTGCGGAAAACCGGCGACTGGTAATTCCCGATCCCCGCGATGGCCACCCTGCGCATCGTTTTTTGTGGCACGCCGGAATTTGCAGTGCCTTCCCTCCGGCGGCTCGCGGAGCGTCCGGAATTTTCGAT
>PMOP01000357.1:0-1956 GCA_003161495.1 Acidobacteriota bacterium
ACGGAAGGCGTGAAGCTGAATTTCAGCGAAGACGCCATCGCGACCCTCGCGCGCTACGCCGTCATGGTCAACGAGCAAACGGAAAACATCGGCGCGCGCCGCCTGCACACCATCCTCGAAAAAGTGCTGGACGAAATTTCCTTTGAGGCGCCGGACCTGAAGAAGAAAAATGTGAAAGTGGACGGCGCGTACGTCACGAAACAGCTTGCCGACATCGTGAAGAATCAGGATCTCAGCCGGTACATCCTCTAACGCGATGGTAAAGAGATGATTCGCGCCGCCGCGCTTCTCGTCTTCTCGTTTTGTCTCCTCGCTTGCGCGCTCGTGGCGGGATGCGCGGCGCCCGGCGAACCCACGGCGCGCCATCCGGTTGTTCCCGTTGCCATCACCGACCTTGGCGCGCGGCAATACGGCAACGCTTTAGCGCTTACTTTCACGCTGCCGACGCATTCGATGGATCGCGAAGCGCTACCCGAACATCCCACGATTGAAATTTATCGCGCCGCGCTAACCCCTGGCGCCATTGCGGACAAAAAGACGGCGTGGCGGCTGGCGTACACGATTCCTTCGGAGCAGGTGGATCCCTATTTGAAGGCTGCGCACATCGAGTTTCGCGATCCGCTCACGCCGGATGATTTTGCGCGCGCGATCGGGTCATCGATGGCTTACAAAGTTCGCACCAGGGCGGCGAAAGCGCGAGCGTCGGAAGATTCCAACGTTGTGATCGCGCGGATTTATCCCGCACCGGAAGCTCCGCATGACGTCCGCATCGAAGTCACCGAGACCGCGCTGATCGTAAACTGGGCAGAGAGTGCCATGCCGCCCGGCGCTTCTTCACGCCCGTATCGCGTCTTCCGTGGCGTGATGGAGCCCGGCGAGACGAATCTGCCGCAGGACATTTCGCAGGCCAAGCTGAAAGCACCGCTGGAACTTGAAGGGAATTCGCCTTCCAGCGAATTTCGCGATTCACATTTCGAGTTCGCAACGCCGTATGTTTACACGGTGCGCACTGTGGCGCAATTCGGCGCGGATGCCGTCGAATCCGCCGACTCCGCGCCGGCCGTGGTCACGCCGCGCGATACATTTCCGCCGGCCACACCCACTAACCTTGAAATTACGGTCGTCCCTGCAACCAACCAGGCTCCTGCTTACGTCGAACTGTCGTGGGCGATCAGTTCCGAGGGGGACTTGGCGGGATATTCCGTTTACCGCAGCGAACGCGAAGACGCGCCCGGCGAGCGCGTCAGCACGGAAATATTGCCGAGCCCGACATTTCGTGATATCTCCGTAGTGGCCGGCAAGCGTTATTACTACCGCGTTTCCGCGCTGGACCGCGCAGGCAACGAAAGCCCCAAGAGTTCCGCAGAACAGGCGGACGTTCCGTAGATAGTAGATAGACGTTCGAGGAAGGATAGCATGGCATCCCGACACCAGCTCCCGGGCATGCGGTTGTTTTTGTGGCTGCGCATCGCGTCGTTGCGCACCGGCGTATTAACAGGAATCTATCTGTCCTGTGTTTTGATCGCCTGGCTGGAAATCGCCAATCGCGTCGCCGAACTGGAGCGTTTTGCGGAATTGCGCAACCTCATCGCGGGCGCGGTCTTGATTCTGGTCATGGGAATTCCCGTGCTCCGATTCCGTCATCGGCCGGGAAAACTTTTCGTTGCGGGCCTGGCGGCCTGGACGCTCCTGACCGCGACGTATCTGGTGGCGGAATTAAATTTCACGCTGCTCGAAAGCCGCATGGGGGCGCTGCACGTCTTTATGCTTGGCGGCGTTTCCTATGGTTTCGTCGCCGTGCTCGATTGGGTTTTCCTCATGTGCGCGGGAGTTCGTCACCAGCACGTGGCTCAATCGCGGGAAATCGCAGCCGCCGCAGGCAAGCACCGACCGCATTAATTTCTCAAATCCCTCATGAAGGAAAAAGGACTCGATGAAACTCTGCCGTTTTCAATC
>PMOP01000357.1:1961-4534 GCA_003161495.1 Acidobacteriota bacterium
TGGGAAAGTGGGAGGCGGCCGGCCGGTCCTGGCCGCTTGCGGATGTGAAACTCCTGCCGCCGGTCGCGCCCAGCAAGATTGTTTGCCTCGGCAGAAATTATCTCGATCACGCCGCGGAGTTCAATAACGCTCCTCCCAAGGAACCGCTGATTTTTCTCAAGCCGCCGTCGTCGCTTCTTGCGCCCGAGGATGCGATCGTGCTGCTGCCGGAAGTGCAGCGCATCGATTTTGAAGGCGAACTCGCGGTCATTATGTCCCGAGAATGCCATCAATTGCGTGACGGCGCCGACTGGCGCCCTTATGTTGCCGGGTACACGCTTCTGAATGACGTCAGCGCGCGCGATTACCAGGCGCTCGATAAACAATGGACGCGCGCCAAGAGTTTTGACACGTTTTGCCCGCTGGGCCCGGTACTGGAGACCGAGTTCGATGTTACTAAAGAAACGATTGAAACTCTCTTGAATGGCGTACGGAAACAATACGCCCCGTTGACCGCAATGCTCTTTCCCATTGATGTTATAATTCCCTGGGTTTCGAGGGTCATGACGCTTTTGCCGGGCGACGTGATCGCCACGGGCACTCCCGCGGGAGTCGGCCCCATGAAGGCCGGTGACGTGGTTGAAGTTGTGATTCCTGGAATCGGCACATTGCGAAATCCTTGTGTAAATCGAGCGGTCTGATACCCTGACAGCAGGCTTGAAGGATTCCTGAAAAAACTGGGAGAAAGCGAAAGCGCGCGAAACGCCGGGCCATGTGTTTAAGCCGCCCATCGTGCGCAATCCGAAGCCGTGAAGCAGATAGCCATCGATTGGCGCGTAGTTGCTGGAGCCGTGGCGCTCGTGGCCGCAGCCAGCGCCGTGGTTTTGCGCCAATATTTCCAAAAGCCGGGAAACCCCGAGGATGAAGAGCGCCGCCGGCGTTCTCAACTGAATCAAGTCGGGCGCATCGTGGAAGGCCTGGTGGTCGAACTGGTGGAATCGCAGGCTCCGGTCGCGGCGCCCAGTTCGGAAATGCTTTCGCGCAACAAGGGCGCGGCTTCCGGACTCGCCGGAAGCGGTTTGCGCCGGCTCGTCCGGTACAGCTATTCCATTGCAGGAGTCACCTACGAAACCGCGCAAGACGTTACGGGGCTCGAAGAGCGCCTGTGCCTTGAGCGCATCGCTTCCGGCCAGCCCGCCAGCGTGAAATACGATCCGTCAAATCCCAGCAATTCGATTCTTGTGGCTGACGACTGGTCGGGTCTGCATTAATTAAATGTTGGCGCGTAGGTTCACTTCATCCATTTCAGCGATTGATATGGCATTCGGCTGGGGAGTTCCCGCATGGGCGTAAGAATTCTTGCATCCCTGACGGCAGTTCTCGGCGCCGCAGGATTAACGCTTGCCTGCATGATTGCCCTGGTGCAAGGCACGATCCGCGCCGTCTCCATCGATCAAATCCCGCTGCGTGTTCTCGCTGTCACAGCTGACTTCCTCTTCGGGAGTGTTCTTCTTCTCGGATGCATCTACCTGGCAACGCATCTTGCGGTCCGCATCGTAGGCGTCGGGCACGCCGAATTTCCTCCGCTGCCCGTGGACGAGTATTCCAGCGATGTGCGTTCCGGCGATTCCGCCAAAATTTAGTGGCATAGTGCTTCGAGCTTGTGCGAAAGTCTCGAAGGCCGTGCGCGACACGTGCGTGCGTTGACCTCGTCCTATGAGCAAAAATCCGAATGAAAACGATCCAATCGCGGAACTGCGCCGCCGCAACGCTGAAGCGGAAGCTGGAGGCGGCGCGGAACGGCGCGAGCGCGAACACAAGGCCGGGAAACTCACGGCGCGCGAACGAGTGGCGCTGCTTCTCGACGAAGGGACGTTTGAAGAGCTGGACAAATTCGTCGCGCACCGCTCGGATGATTTCGGGATGCAGGACCAGCGGCCTCCCGGCGACGGATTCATTACCGGCTTCGGACGCATCGCGGGCCGTTTGGCCTACGTGTTCGCGCAGGATTTCACTGTGTTTGGCGGCTCACTTTCGGAAACCAACGCCCTGAAAATCTGCAAGATCATGGACCTGGCCATGCGCAACGGCGCGCCTGTGATCGGCCTGAACGATTCAGGCGGCGCGCGCATCCAGGAGGGCGTGCGCTCACTCGCGGGTTACGCCGACATTTTTCTGCGCAACACGCTGGCCAGCGGCGTCGTGCCGCAGATCAGCGCGATCATGGGGCCATGCGCGGGCGGTGCCGTATATTCTCCCGCGATCACCGATTTTATTTTCATGACGCGCGACACCTCCTACATGTTCATCACAGGGCCGGACGTTATCAAGACGGTGACGCACGAAGACGTTTCCAAAGAGGACCTCGGCGGTGCGATGACGCACAACGCGACGAGCGGCGTCGCCCATTTCATCGCCCGCGATGACGCCGAATGCCTCGCCATGATTCGCGAGCTTCTGAGTTTTCTGCCGCTCAACAATCTGGATGACGCGCCGCGTCGCCCCACTTCCGATCCCGTGGACCGCGCGGACGCCGCGCTCGATTCGATGGTTCCCGCCGACCCGATGCAGCCGTACGACATCAAGGACGTGAT
>PMOP01000454.1 GCA_003161495.1 Acidobacteriota bacterium
AATGAAACGAGGGAGTTCCCAAAGATGCGGCTCTTGATATGCACAAGAGGTAATATGCCCATGAAACTGCCGTTGTCTGTTGCGCTTAAGTAATACGCCTTGTGCCCAAATGTTTCTTCGATCGCGTACCGCCAGCCCCACTGATGCTGACTGGAAGCTTCCGGCATAGATGAAACATATGAATCCCAGCGCGAAGGATCGTTGCAAATCTCTACATTCATATTTTGAAGGCTCCCTGCTCCTGGCTAAGAATGGCAGGCAAGTTCAAAAGCGAATCTGCTTTGGGAGCCGAGTAGTTCATTGTCTCCACGAGATATTCCCGAAAAGTGACCATTTCAAAATCGGTCAGCACTTTTTTAATCTTTGGTTCGGTCGTCGCAATATTGACGTATGACTTAAAACGCCTCTTCAAGTTCATAGCCAACCGAGGAGAGTCCAAATCGATCTCGCGTGGGTGAACGTAGAATACCGTAGGGCGTTCCTGGCGAAGAACACGTCGCGTCATTGTCCTAATCAGAGAATACGGAAACAGGCGCAGGTACCCGCCGCCAAAGAAACATATGGGCCTGCCCAATACGCGTTGGACGGAAACTGGAAACTCCACAAAATCAGCAGAATCGGGACGATACGGGGCATACCGTCCATTCGCCAATCCTCCGTGCCCGCGTTTTGCAGGAAACAACGATGAATCATAGCGATAGCCGGCCTCAATTAATTTGTCAAAGAACCAAGGCGTATTCTCGGTCAGCGAAAAACCAGAAGCCCGATAACCCCATACCGCCTGCCCGCAAATCTCTTCGATTACTTTCTTTGACCGCACGGCGTCCTCAAGGAATTCCTCGGGAGTCATCGCATACGCAAGTTCATGACGGAATCCGTGTGAGGCAATTTCGTGCCCTTGCCGAGAAGCTTCGCGCACGAGGTGCGGGTATTTTTGTGCTATCCAGCCTATGAAAAAGCAAGTTGCCTTTGCTTTCCTTTCTGCCAGAATCCTCAACAGTTTCGTGAAGTTTTGTTCAACACGAGAAGGCAAAGAATCCCACTGGCCCATTTCTGGCGCCCCGGGAAGATCAAGGATGTGGTACCAGTCTTCCACGTCGATGGTGAATATGCATTTCATGGGTAAAAGTTTTGAACTCATACTTCAGGTGTTTCTGGAGCCGGATTGAGTTCGGCTTTGCAATATAGCCTCGCCGACGGGATGGCTTCTGCCCTCCTCGGCAAGCGTCGCCCGAGAGCCGCGCGAAAGCGCAGCACTTTCCCACACGCCAAATCGCTTTCCCGATAGAGCCTGGACTACTCCCACGAAAGCAGCGATGTTTACGAGGACAAAAAAGAATGGAAAGGTTGCCACACTAGTCGATTGCTGCCACTTGGCTAACGACCAACCCACGAGCGCGAGGCTATAGAAAATAACCTGCAAAACCAGCGTGAGCGCATAAAATGAATGGGAAGCCAACCACAAATTCGACAAAACCATTAACGTCAGCGGGACCACACCAAACCATCGAAGAAACTTACGCGAGAATAGCTGCCATGCGCGAAGTCCTGTGAAGCAATGCCGGAGGCGCCAAAACCCGAGAATTCCTTGTCCGCAGATTCGACGCTTACGATTAAATTCTTCTGCCGGAGAACTGGTGGATTTCTCGAAAGAAACGACAAGCGGATCGAACAACAACGCATGACCGCACGCTCCGATTTGGGCAGGCAACTCGAAATCGTTGGCCAAATCTCGCTGCAAAGTGCTGAAAAGACGTGTACGAATACAAAAAATAGAACCATCCGCGACCAAGACCGATCCGATTCTGCTTTCCAGTGCGTTGACCAAGGACTCATAACCCAGCGAGGCTCGCGTTCCTGTAACGACGGCGGAATTCTCTTTTTCGAGGAGAGTGCGTTCGACTCCAGTCACGCAACCAACGCGTGAATCCGCAAAATGTCGCACCATTTTCCTGAGGCAATCCGGCTCGATATGCGAATTGGCATCGGTGAAAAAAAGCAATTCACCCTTTGCCAGATCGTTCAGGCGATTCAGGGCTTCATTCTTCCCGCTTCTTTTTTCGAGTCGCAACACTTGAAAGCGTGGGTCGTTCACTTTTGCGAGAATCTCGTCCGTGCCATCGTCGGAAGCGTCGGAAGCCACCAGTAGTTCAAGTTGCTCCCGGGGATAATCCCAAGCCAAGGTTTCCGCGATCTTCCAACCGATATCATTTTGTTCGTTCCGGGCCGAGATCAGCACCGAAACACGTGGCAAATAGGAATCGGAAGTGCGCGGATGAAAAGATTTGAACAACCCGCCCAACCAAAGGAAAGCAGGATACCCGATATAAACATACGCAAGCCAAGCCAAGCTCACCCAGAAAAGAAATTCAGATACTCGCGTCATCGCCCACCGCGTCCAAGCAAAAGGATCTTGATGGTCTGAAAGAGAATCAACAGGTCGAGGCCCAGCGAAATATTCTTGATATAGAAAAGATCGTAGGACAGCTTCTCCTTGTTGTCCTCAATGGTGGCGTTATAGCCACGATTGACCTGCGCCCAGCCCGTTGCTCCAGGCTTGATCACCCAGCGCTGGCGGTAATAGGGGATTTTTTCAATGCACTCCTGTTCCTGGTTGGGAACGAAGGGGCGCGGCCCTACGACATGCATATCGCCGCGGAGAATATTGAAAAACTGCGGCAATTCATCCAGATGGGAGCGGCGCAGCAATCTTCCGACCCGGGTGACGCGCCCATCGGTTAATTCCGCCGGCAAATGATTTCCAATTGGATCGGCGCCGTCGAACATAGTTCGGAATTTATAGAGCGTGAAGATTTTGCCGCCGCCGCCGACGCGTTTCTGGCGAAAAATGGCAGGGCCAGCGGAATCCAATCGTATGGCCACGGCAATTAAGACCATGATGGGCAAGCTCAAGACCAGAGCAATGGCTGACATGATGAATGACGAGATGCGCTTATAAACAAGCAACACCGATGAAACTCGAAAGCCTGGAGAAAACAGAAGCCAGCTGAGATGCAGGGATTCCAGCGGAACTTTTCCCGTCACTGACTCGTAGACCTCACTGCCCTCCTGGACACGAACGCCGCTGCTCTTTAGCTGTAGCAGAGCTTCCACCGGCAATTTCCCTCTTCGTTCGCCAAAGGCAATGATGATGCGATCCGGCTGGTGAACTTCAACCAGATTCATGAGGGCCTTGACCTGTTCTTCGCTGGAATCATCGACTGTCCCGCCATTTCCGTTCTTGAGCATATTCAGTTGGCCGACGACACGAATTCCCAATTCCGGATGAGATTTAAGTTCGGCCAGTAGCGGACCTGCCAGTGGACCGTCCCCCAGAATTAAAGCCCGCTCGGCGAATCGCGGCAGGGCGTTCAGCCAGAAGAATAAAAACCTCCAAACGAATAGGAGCGTAGCGACCAGGAAAAAACCACCGAGAAAAATGCGACGCCCCATTCCGAGCGGAGGATACAAATAATAGAGGCAAGCCAGAAGCACGCAGACGGTGCCTTCGGTCTGAACCAGGCGCGTTAGCACTTCGCGCGGATTGTTGAGGACCGCGGAGTTGTATAGATCGAAATAATACATGCAGATAATGAAGGCCGCGGCGACCACTAAGATATTGAGAAACCCCTGTTCATCCCTGAGCACTACCGCGGCATCGCTTGCGCCAATAGACGCAATCGTCGCCAATAAAAAGGAAAACGCCACGAGACACGCCTCAGAAACTCCCAGGAAGATCGTGCGCGAAGGAAAATAGACGTTTAGAAANNTCGTGCCGTCGGATTCCGGAGTTTTCTTGATCGCAATGTTTCAGGCAATCCCAGTAGCCCATTTGGGTTAACCCATATGGGTGGGGCCATTCGATCTGGTCACATTCAAAGCGGCAGATTAAAGCAGGTATTCAAGACCTAATCGGTATTTCTTTTTGTCTTTCGCGAGGTGATTCCATCGGACTTTCAGGAGTGTCGGAATGTACACGTCCTCGTTTAACAGAGCGATATCACAACGCACGACCGTTCCAGCAGCGAGAGGCCGATCGCAAAGCATTCCAATTCCGCCTTTGGCTATGTTTTCTGCCACCGCTAAAAGAACCCGCCCGGGCCGGGCCGTCGATTCCAAAATTGGAAGCAGGGTAAGGGCAATCTCCGCAGACCAGGGAAATCGTGGAGAACTTCTTTTTTCATCAACGCTGGGACCGGCTTGGGGACACAAGACGAAGGCATCTTTAAACTGATCCGTGCTCAAGTCAAGCATTCAAATGGGTTAGTCCGCCACCAGGCCAAAAAAAATTCTACAACTTGCCGGTAAATGCCTTCCCCACAATGCCGGAACGCGTGGAAACTCCCATTTTGACCATAATCATACGCAGAAACACTTTTACCGTATTTGGACTGATGTCCATCCCCGAGGCGATTTCCTTGGTCGTCAAACCGTTCAGTAGATGCGGTAGAACTTCCCGTTCCCGGGCCGACAGATGAAACTTCTCGGAAATCTGTTCGATGGCAATCGATCCGTTCGAACCTCTTTCGAGAATAATGGCGAGCGAGCATCGCGCGTCGCCTTGAGCGAGCGCATTCACGCGATATGTGCGGCACTGGTAGAGCCTTCTCCCGGATTGAAAATCCGAGACCAAGTTCGGGGCCCGCGAGGACTCGCCGGACACCAAATTGGCGCGCACTTTGGTCGCGAGGTAATTGTCGAGGTCTTTATGAGCCTCAACCTTTTGGGGGTAGCTGAGAATTTCGGCGGCGGCCCGATTGAAAAAAATCGGGTTCAGGCTGGAATTTAAAAGAAGAAATCCTTCCGAATTCGCAGTCGCTTTACTTGCAATTTGTTTCATTTAAGTACTCTCCGTTCGTGCATGTAAACGTCGTCGCTAAACCTCTAAGCAACTTCCAGGAGAATTGCACGATTCCCCATTGCTTGCTCGAAGTAGCACTTCAAATTGGAATATTGGCCATTCGTTCAGCTGGGCAGAATTAGGATTAGGGTCCGATATCTTGATTTGGTCTTCCGCAAACGATTGATCCCATACTCGGGTCAAGTCCGCTCTATCGCGTTTTTTCGGGACGCTCTTTTGCGGGTCTGGCGGCACTGTAATACTGATCGTGGTAATCCGCCTGATCGGGGCCCGATACTTCATTGATCACTACGCCGATCAACTTCGGTGAATCCAGGGCCTGTAACCCTTTTTGTAACGCTTTAACCGGGGCCATGCCCTCGCGCACAACAAGAAGCGTTCCGTCCACCAGTCTCGACCAGAGGTTGGCATCCACGATTGGCAGCATGGGGGTGGAATCCACCACGATCCAGTCAAACTGCGTAGCCATTTGCGCGAAAGCTTTCGCGAATCGAACGGAACTCAGAATGTCGGCAGGACGATCGCTGGGCTTCCCGGCGGTGAGGATCCATAGTGGCATGCCATCCAGCTTGCAAACCAACTTCGAGGGTTCCGGATCATTTCCCGACCACCAGTCTGTCAAACCGTGCAATTCACTTAATCCAAACAGCGCCGCCAAAGTCGGCCTATGCAGATCCCCTTCGATCAACAACGTCCTGGCGCCGGAATACTTGGCCAGCGTAACCGCCAGATTTCCCGCCACCAGCGTTTTTCCTTCGTTGATCACGCTGCTGGTAACCTGGATCGACTTCATTTCGCGCTGCCTGCGGAGATGGTCCAGTCGAGTGACCAGTGCGCGAAATTTCTCCGCCCCCAGACCATTTGGATCCGCAAAAGCGACTAATCTCGAATCAGGCGAAACCTTCGCTTCCATGGAGCGAGCTTCCAGGATGTTGACCTGCATTCGCGAGGTTTCATCCGATTGTTTCGTCGCGGGGATGGATTCGGATACAGCCGTGGCGGCTGGCGCTGTTCTAAGCGGAGCGGCGTCGGGAGCGACGACCTTCGAGTTTAATTCTTGCAGGGAAGCATTCTCGTTTTCTGGTTTATTTAATTCAGCGGGAACGGGGAGGATTACACCCGGATTGATCGTGCCTTGAGAAAGAGTTTCCTGTGGCGCTGAAACTGCCGGAACGGATGCCGCCAAACTTTGCACCGGTTCCGCTACTTTTGCGGACTCTTTTGGGGCAGCGCTCGGGGCAATTGCGTCCGTTGGAGCGGCGGCGGGCGCAGCTATCGCTCGCGGCACTATCTTCAGCAAGCCGCGCTTCAGTTCCTCATCGCTTAATGCTTCAAATAATCGGCTCATAGTACCTTTGTTTTTGATTTGACGCTAACAGCTGGGTGTCCGCCGTTACCCATAAACTCCACAATCTGACAAGAATGGATCGTCACTGCGGCCCACGAAAAGCTGGACACAGAAACTGGCGACAAGCACAGGGCCGGGAGATTAACACGATCCCAATCATTTGCTCCAGCAAAACAAATCCGGGAACCGAATTCATTCTCAACCTTTGTAGAACGCGTAGAGGTTGCCAAGCACGATCAACACAACGAGCGCCATGGCTGCACCAAGTTCCGTCCACCAACGCAACACGACCAAACCATTTTCTCTTGGCGTACGCAAGCGGGGGATACCCACGAGCACGCGGGCGGGAACAATCCCCTCCAGGTCTTTTTCCTGTCGAACGCGTACGTCCAGCAGGTCCAGACCGAAAGCGAGGCCTAGCCCGAGCAAAGCTCCCACAAACAATCCTCCCAAGCTGAACAACAAGCGGTTGGGAGCCGAAGGCTTTTCGGGCAAGCTTGGTGGATCGATAATGCGGAACTGTTCTCCCTGTTGCCGTTGCTCGAGGCTTGTGGCCAGTTGCGATTGCATTTGCTTTTGGAGGAGCGAGTCGTAATTGGACTTGGATTCATCGTACCCGCGCGAGATATTGATCAGCTCCTGCTCCGTCTCCGGCGTCAAATTCAAACGCCCCTGATACGCGGAAATTTCCGCATCGAGATCCTTTTCGCGCCGGTCATCGTTTGCGATTTCCAATTGATTGGCTTTGAGCTGGCTTTCCACCTGCATCATAGAGCTAGGCGCACCATGCTGCACTTGTTCGATGGACGCCGGATCCACGCCATTGGCGGCTTGGGGTTCTTTTTGAGTTTCCGCCATCTCGCTTTCATTTTGCTTCTTCAGCGCCTCGGCCTTCGCAATTTTTTCCTTCAGCGAGACGATGTCCGGATGCTCATCGGTATATCTGGACTGTAAACCGCGGAGCTGAACCTTCAGATCCAGAAGTTCCTGCTCAATGGTATGGGGAGCGGCACCTTTCGAATCATCGCTGCTGCTGCCAAAGCTCGCCTGCGCCGATTGATATTGTTGCTGCAGCGACTCGAGGTATAGCTTTTGTTGCCTGGCCGAGTCCAGCGTCCGTTGGGTATTCTGCAATTGCGACTGGAGCCCCGATAAGATCTGGACGTTGCTCTCCAATTGACTGGGCAATTCGCCGAGATGCCTCGCCTTGAAAGACGCTACTTTGGCTTCCTGCGCCGCCATGTTCGCTCGCGCATCTTCAAGTTCCTTCTCAAGGAAGGCAGTCGTATTTTCGGATAGCTGCGTCTGCGCCTTCAAATTTTCGTCGATGAAAAGAGTGGTCAGTTCGCTGTTCACCTGGCGCGCAAGCTCAGGCGATACAGTGGAGTAGTGCATCTTGAAGGCTGTGAGTTCGCCGGGACGGCCAGGTGCGTCTACGAGTTCAATTTTAATATCGTCGCGCATTCGTTCGACTGGATCTTCGGACTTCAGCAGTCCGCTTATGCCCCGCGTCTGGGGATAGAGATGAAAGCGGTCGATTGTGGCTTGCAGCCTGGTGCGGCTTAAAATCTGCTGCGACATACTCTGCAGGCGGCCTTGCAGGTTGGCGGTAACGTTGGGTACCACGTACTGGTCGGGGACCTTCTGCTGCTCGACGAGGATCAACGCTTCGGACTCGTAAATGGAAGGCAATAGCCAGCTCACACCCCATGCCGCGGCCCATACGAGAAACAGGGGAAGCAAAATCCACCAGCGCCGCCTGAGCGCAATGGCCCAGTAGTCTTCCAGGCTGCGGCCTACTGGTTCGTCGAGTTCATCTTGCATTCCAACCTCCGGCCGTTTTTCTGAGCGCATTCACGATTGCAAATTGTTTCATTCAATTGGAACCACGGCTTTGGTCTAAAAGAGAGGCTTTCCCTTGCAGTGGCAGGTCCGGATTCTTTTCGCTTACCGGCGCCGCTAACACCGGTGAGGGCGCTGGGACAACAAAACTTTTTACGGTTGCCGCGAAATCGCGCCACGAATACTCAATTCGCCGGTCAAAATTGAAATGAAACCCGGCCCAGCCCAGGGAAAACAACAATGCGCCCGCAAGCGAAAACTTTGTCAGCCATGTGCGCGCAGGTGGCTCGGCCGTCGTCAGCACCGCGTGACGAGGAGCTAATTGGACGACCTGCTGCTTGGGTTCCTCGGCGGTTTTTGGCGACGCGTCGGACTTTTCATTTGGTTTTTCGAGGGAGGATCCCGGAGCAACGTCCGCGATTACGTCGCGCATCATTTCGCGGTCAATGGTTTTGACCTTCGTAGCCCAACCCAGCGACATCGCACAAAAGCACAGATTGCTGATATTTCGCGGAATGCCTTCGCTGTGTTCCGCAAGAAGCATCCGGGCGCCCACGGTAAAAAGGGAAAGGCCGCTGTAACCTGCAACCCAAAGGCGATGGTCGATGTAGGCGTCGATCTCCTCGCGAGTGAACGGCTCGATCCGAATCGAAAAGGAAACTCGTTGCCGAAGCTGCGCCATCGAAGGCTGGGCTAACTTCTCGCCGAGCTGCGGCTGCCCCGCTAGAACAATCTGCATGAGTTTCATCCACGGCGTCTCGAAGTTCGACAGGAGCCTGACAAATTCAAGCGCCTTATCATCCAGGTTCTGTGCCTCGTCAATGACTAAAATGAGTCGCCGGCCCGCGCGCATTTCCTCCATGAGAACCTGGTTCAAAGTCGCGTGCATTTCCGGTAGATCCTTGCCCGTGCCGTCCAGCCCGAGGTCCGCGAGCAGGTAGCGCATGAGGTCCCGAGCGTCGCCCATGGTTTGAAAAAGAAAAGCGGTGCGGGCATTGTTTCGCAGGCCGCCAAGGTATTGGTAGAGGAGCGAAGTTTTTCCCATTCCCGGCTTGGCGATAAGCGTCAGGAATCCTCGATTCAGCTCCGTGCCATAGGTGAGCGCAGTGAGGGCTTGCCTGTGTTTGGGGCCAAGGTAGAGAAAACGCGGATCGGGCGTTACGCCGAACGGCTGCTCATTGAGACCATAATGTTCAAGGAATATGCGTTCCACGCGATGTGCATCCCCCGTGCTTTCTACCACGGGAATGGACGCAGGCGCTCCTGCAACTGGCGAGATGGGAATATTCGCTTCACTCATGTCAGCTCACCCTTCCCACGGGATTGGAAGCATCCTGCGTGGATACAGATCTATGAAGTGCGTTTTTATTTTGAACGCCAATGGTTGTGCGCAACATGTGACTGGGAAAACCTCGAGGTTAAAAATGCGATATCTGATGGGCCCAAACAACTAAACCAATTCCACTTCATATCCTTCGACCCGAATCGCGATCGATCGTTGCAGTAGTTCGACTGACACGATCAGACTTTGATCCTTGCCCTGGCTCAACAGAATTCCCTCGATGCCGTTCAGAGATCCTCCGCGTACCCGCACTCGTTGTCCTATTCGAATATAGGGATGCACGGCGCATGGAATCTTTTCCCGGAGCGCTATACGAAGATTCTCGATCTCTTCACTGGGGATCGGTGTCCCTTCTCTTTCATTTCCCACGAATCCGAGCACGCCGGGCGTCCGCAGAACTTTTAAGCGCTCCTCAGGACTTTGAACGATCCGAACAAACGCATAACAACTGAACATGGGGACTTCCACTTTGCTTCGCCGGTCACTCCATTGATGGATCTGTTGAAGCAGAGGAAGAAACGTGAACACTTTCTTTTCCATGAGCTGCCCGGCAATCCACTTCTCATGCCTCGGCTTAGTATGAATTGCAAACCAATCGGAATTCTCCGGGGCCAAACTCATTGAAGGATGCAGTGCCGCAGATTCTAAATGTATTTGCCTGGTAGACACAGCTTCGCCCTCTCAGTCCCATTTCTCATTGCAGTACTGATGGCCCAAGTTCCCCTCCTTCGTGGCCTGCAGGTCTGGCCCACGACCGACCCATCACCGAATCCAGGAACGGACGCCCGCATTGTCATGCATACTCTCGGCGTTTCGATTCGCGGCGCTCATTCCTGCCCCACTGTGGATTCCTTAGAATCCTTGATGAGGCCGGCAACAAGTCGAGACGCTTTCTTCGAAAATGTGCGTAACAAAAATCCCTTGCCCACAGCGGAAAATCCGCTGCGATTGGTGCCCGCGATGTCGTGATCCACACGCAGCACTCTCATTTCCGATTTCATTTGGGCTTTGGACGCGCCATCGGAGAGAGGAAGAATGACTTCCATATGGATCACGGCGTTTACCGGGGGAGGAGTTCCGGTCAATACAAACACACCCTCAACACTCATGTCTCGCGTGACACCTTCTCCCTGGAAGCGCTGGTTGTCAGGACGTTTCCAGCGGAAAATAACGGAGGTGCTCATTCGGTAGCGAATGGCCCTTCTTCGCTCCACCGATTGCTCGGATGTTTGCGTGGTTTGAGTCTTTCCCGTCATTTTTAGGCCAAAATAGATACTTTTTGGTATTGCGGAGGCTATGCGAATCGAGGGTTGTCCACAAGTGGCTTTTAACGTCATTGATAAGAACATTTTTTGCCTCAGTGGAGTTAGTCATTTTGAGGCCGCCCTGCCGACGATTTTCAGGACAAAAATGTCACCAAAATTAGGGCAAACAATAGGAGGCAAACCGGACAGGTTCTAGTGACAAATGTCCACTAAGGAAAACCGGCCAGCTGATTCCTCCTCTGTAGATCCTTCTTCCTGCAATGTGTGCAACTCTCACACAACAAAGCAGATCACGGATGAGATTGGCTTGGGGCAATTTGAAACATGTCTTGAAGGCTGATCCCGCTTTGCCGAACTAACCGCATGCCCATCTGCTTTTTATTGCAGCACCGCTTAGCAGAACTGGGAAGCCATTTATCCACAGCCATTTGCTGTTCAATGTTAAAATCATGTTGCAATGGGTTAATACGTATGGTAAACCTGACCCTAGCGAATTTGAACTAAAGCTGCTTACGAGTGGTTCAATCTTCGGTGTCCCCCGAAAAGCCAACTCAGCAAGAAACGGAGACCATTGCATGCCGGAGTCTCTCAGAGCACCCGATAATCGTATTTCTGTCCTTGTTATCACTCCTGATAACATTACAGCTGAACTACTGAAGAGCGCCTTCAGGCACGAACGCAAACAGGGTTTCGCGGTCCAAACTCTGATCGGAAGTTCCCAGAAAGTTATTGGAAAACTGGGAGCGCATAAACCTCATGTGGCGCTGGTCTGCGATGAACTTCAGGACAGTCCTCATGCGGGTTTCAAAGTTCTGCAGAAACTCCAGGAATCTCATCAACACACCGCAGCCATAATGCTCCTGCAACGGATCAAACCTGACTCCGTAGTGGAAGCGTTTCGGGAAGGTGCGCGAGGAGTTTTCAGCAGGGACCATTCCCTAAAAGCTCTTTCGAAATGCATTCGAACGGTCCATCAGGGCCAATACTGGGCCAGCAACGACGATCTTGGCCATATTATGGGCGCTCTTTCCCAACTGAAACCCCTGCGCTTCAATAATTCCGAGGGAATGCCATTATTGACTCGCCGTGAGGAAGATGTGGTCCGCTTGGTGGCGGACGGCCTAAAGAACGCCGAAGTCGCTATGAGGCTCAAGGTCGCCGAACATACGGTGAGAAATTATCTGTACCGGATCTTCGATAAGCTGGGAGTATCCAGCCGGGTCGAACTCATTCTGTATGCTTACAACCAGTGGAATCACAACGATTAGAGGCGATTGCGCATCGGGCATTCGGCGGTTTCCGAGTCCCAAAGATAAATATCCGCGGCAAGGGCTCGCTTCATTTTATCGATCCAGTTGTTGAAAGGTTTGGGAAGGCCCATCTTCATCTTCAGGCGATGTCAACGGCGGTAGCTCTTCCTCAATCATTCGGCGGAGATAAAGCCCGTACTGATTTTTCTCCATCGTGGCGGCGATTCGTAAAACCGCATCCGCTTTGATGTAACCCATGCGGAACGCCACTTCTTCCGGACAAGCCACCTTGAGTCCCTGCCGCTCTTCGATTGTTTGCACAAATGTCGCGGCCTGCAGGAGAGATGTGTGAGTTCCTGTGTCGAGCCAGGCGATCCCGCGACCGAAGATTTCGACGTGTAGTTCACCCCGTTCGAGATATTTCATATTCAAATCTGTTATCTCGAGTTCGCCGCGCGCGGAAGGTTCGAGCGAAGCGGCTATATCCACAACCTTATTATCGTAGAAATAGATTCCGGTGACAGCATACTGGGAACGAGGCTGGGCGGGTTTCTCCTCCAAGGCAATAGCGCGGCCGTCGGGCCCAAACTCAACGACTCCGTAACGTTCAGGATCGCCTACACGGTAGGCAAATACGGTAGCGCCACTTTTGCGATCGACGGCGCGGCGCAAGTATCCCTGCATCCCGTTGCCGTAGAAAATATTGTCTCCCAAGACTAAAGCGGTGCGGTCCTTTCCAATAAATTCCCGACCAATGATAAACGCCTGCGCGAGTCCTCCCGGATGAGGCTGTATCGCGTAGGAAATACGGATCCCCAGTTGGCTTCCGTCGCCCAAAAGACGCTGGAAATTGGCTTGATCTTCTGGAGTTGTAATCACAAGGATATCCTTGATTCCCGCCAGCATCAGCGTTGTCATTGGATAGTAAATCAACGGTTTATCATAGACGGGGATGAGCTGCTTGCTCAAAACCAAGGTCAATGGATAAAGCCGCGTTCCCTTTCCGCCGGCTAAAATAATTCCCTTCATGATCCGCTCTCCTCTGTCTGCATCGATCGGGGCGCACTTCTCCAGGAAACACTGAACTATATAGCATGCGGCGGTTCACGGAAGAAAGGTAAACCTGTCCAGTGACTTCTCTGTCGGGTTTAACCCGACAGCTTCTCAAGCAACGCATGCGCTAACCGCCGCCACGTTATCGCTCGAAGGGCTTATCCGAGCCCTTTGGAGAATTACTTGAGCACTTACGACATCACGAGGAGCAATCAGACCGCACTCGACGCAGACATGCTCTCTATCGGAGAGCGACTTCCGCACCGTGGCTCCGCAGATGCAGGTCTGCGATGTGCCAGCGGGATTCACAGCAATCAGTTGCCTACCAGCGTTTTCAGCTTTGTAGGAAATTTTTGCGATGAACGAAGACCAGCCAGCGTCCTGCACAGACTTGGACAACATTCCAGCGGCGAGCCCTTTGACGTTCAGGTCTTCGACAACAATCATGCCGAAGTCTCGAACGAGACGGAAAGACTGCCGATGTTGATACTCATTACGCAAGCGAAATATACGAGCGTGAATTTTTTGTAGCAGAGTAATTGCCTTGCGGCGGCGCGAACCCTTCTTGCGACGGGCGACACGACGTTGAGCGCGCCGAAGTTTGGCTTGGGCCTTGCGATACCATCGGGGATTCGGAATCGTTTCTCCATTGGACAAGGTGGCGAACGAGTCGAGCCCTACGTCGATGCCGATTGCGTTGTTGAGAATTGGGAGCGGCTGGGCTTCACATTCGACCGAGAAGCAGGCGTACCATTTGGCGCACTCGCGCTTCACCGTTACCGTCTTAATCTTGCCCGCGACAGGTCGGTGCAACTTGACTTCGACTTCTCCGACACCTTGAACTCGCAGGATGTTTCCCGTGAGTTTGACGCCGTCGCCGTAACTCGGAAAAGTGACGCTGTCGAAACGGTGGCGAGACTTGAACCGGGGGAAGCCTGCTTTCTGATGCCGCTTCATCCGAAGGAAAAAGGCTTTGTACGTTTTGTCCACGCGACGAAGAATGTCTTGGCAGCAAGAGAAATTCGCCAATGCAAGGTCGCCAGCGGCTCGAATCTCTTTCAGTTGATTGGCTTGGTCGTAGTAGTTCAGCGACTTTTTGTTGCTGCGATAGGCTTCACGGCGCTCTTGCAGCGCGGCATTGTAGAGACGGCATGCTTCGCTCAGTTGCCCGTCGAGCGCTTCCGACTGGAGGCGTGTCGTGAATAGCCGATACTTAAATGTTTTGCGCACGAGTCTTTTGGTTGGCGATGTATCGCCGTACGGTCGATTCAGAGACGGTGCCAATGCTGCCGACGTAGTAACTGCGACTCCAGAGCGCAGGCATGCGAGATTTGAGCGGCGGAAATTCTTCCCGGAGTTCGTGAGACGTGAATGCCTTGAGCTGAGCCGCAAGGTGTGCGGGAGCCAGTCGGGGGTCGGACTCGACAAACATGTGCACGTGGTCGGGCATAATTTCCAGCGCGTGAATCTCGGCGTCAAGTTCCTTAGCTTTCTGATAAAGCAACTGTCGCAACCGTTTCTCCACAGGTCCGACGAGCACCTGCAGCCGATACTTGTGACACCAGACCAAGTGATATTTGAGCGAGTAAACCGCTCCAGCGCTGACGCGATAGCGCGTATCAATCACGTAACCAGTCTTGGGTTAAAGTTAATTATATGCAAGCAACTTAACGGGAGGCCGCATTCCTCTGCCCGCTAAAGCGAGCAGTTCCCTGCGGTTTTCATCTATGGATATCAAACGCGAGTGTCAAAACGCAGTTCCTGAGAAAAACATCTGCATCAATTCACTCGTAGTGATTCAAATGCACGGCAAATTGAGAATGGAGACAAGGAGGCCGGGGTGTTCTTCCCCCACCGCCGGGGAATATTCACCCCGCCACCATAAATGACTTCAACGTTAGGCAGCAATTGAATTATTTGGACGGCGACCACAATGGGCGGGGTGTAATGACCCCGACTCGTTCAGAGAACAAGACGATCTCTCCGGTTAACCCCTTAGTTCCTGTACAAAAACACTGTAGAACTTTGGCCAGCCAATTGCTTTGGGCAAGTCAGTACTCGGAGACACCTTGAGAAAAACAGGAACACGGCCGGAAGGCGCGGTGGAAAAGGAGATCCTGCGCTATTTCCTGCGTAATCCAAGCGGGGCGGATACGCTGGAAGGCATCGCGCACTGGCGCCTGTTCGACGAGGGATTGTACAGGAGCATCGAAGAAACCAATCGCGCCGTTAATGCGCTGGTTTCGCAAGGGTTCCTGATTAAAGATCCTTCTCTCATGTTTACAGGGTGTGTATTCAGGCTGGACTTGAATAAGAAAAATCAGGCCGAGCAGTTTTTGAAGCGAAGCAAGAGGGCCAGCGTTCGTGCCGGCCAATTGGGCGAGTCGGAAATTGGTTGACACTTTCCGGGCCGATGTAGCGGCTCTGAACGAGTGAGACTCGATCCAGGCTAGAACGAAGCACGGCGCCCTCGTCGGCTTGAACAGGCTGGTCTCCGTCGATCACCTTTGAAAAAAACGCGTCCCGCAGAATTTACAGGGAATTCAGGGCCAGACAATAAGTCGGGCGGCGGTAAGTGTTTATTTGTTAATGCTTTGGTTAATATTCCACTCACATTGTAAGTGAGAGGGCGGAGCGCTATCCGGAGTATCTCAACGAGCTGAAATCGCCAGAGCATCCCGCGACCAGGTTTTCGATAGCAGGATAAAATTGGCAAACCACAACTAACATGATTAAAGTTCTTATCACAGGCGGCGCGGGTTTCATTGGATCGAATTTTGTTCGCTACATGCTGGAGCGGCACTCTGATTATCAGATTGTCGTTCTGGACAAGCTCACCTACGCAGGCAACTTGCTTAACCTGAAAGATCTGTTGAACGAACCGCGTCTCACGGTTGTCCGGCTCGACCTATGCGATCCGGGCGTAGCCGAAGTAGTCAGCGGCTGCGAATTCGTGGTGCACCTCGCCGCCGAAAGCCATGTGGACCGCAGCATTCACGATGCCGCAGTTTTCGTGCGGACCAACGTAGAAGGCACACTGCAACTGGTGGAATGTTGCCGGCGAGCAAACGTAAAGCGTTACGTGCAGGTGAGCACAGACGAAGTGTACGGCAGCCTCGGTCCAAGAGGAAAATTTACTGAAACCTCGCCGATCGACCCGAGCAGCCCCTATTCCGCCAGCAAGGCGGCCGCCGACATGCTCGTGCAGTCTTACTTCAGAACGCATCGCTTTCCGGCAATGATCACTCGATGCAGCAATAATTACGGTCCGTACCAGTTTCCGGAAAAATTCATCCCGCTGATGATCTCGCAGGCGCTCGCGAATCAAAATTTGCCGGTCTACGGCGATGGACAAAATGTGCGCAACTGGATTCACGTTACGGATCACTGCGTGGCTCTGGATTTGATCCTGCACCGGGGGCGCGAAGGCCAGGTCTATAACATCGGCGGCCCCTCCGAGTGCGCGAATCTCACGCTGGCGCGCCGCATTCTGGAGCTCACTAACCGGCCTAAGAGTCTCATCAAATTTGTCACCGACCGGCCCGGTCACGACCGCAGGTATGCAATTAACTACGGCAAACTGAAAAAGGAAATGGGTTGGGAGCCGGCGATTGAATTTGAGCAAGGGCTCGCACAAACCATTGAGTGGTACGAGGGCAATACGGTGTGGCTCGAAACCACCAAGAACGGCGAATACCGCGAATATTTCAAGAAGTATTATCTCCACACGGCGGCTGAGCGCGCGTAGGTGCCGAGGCCCGCAACATATGATTGTTCCAGCCCGAAATCAATTCCACATTCCTTCGCGAGAGTGGTTGCACACGCAAGCCGGTGTCTAATTTGCTGGTCTGCTTTGCCGGTCCTGGAGCAAAGCATGGAGGCTAACGTATGACAAATCTAAACAATATTTACTTTCGGGATCCACGATTCCTCTTGATGTATTCCGCGCTGCAGTTTGCGCCGGACGAAATGGCCAAGCCGGATGGATCGCTAAGCCTTCCCTATGTCGCGGGAGCATTGCGCCGCGCCAAGTATGACGTCAAAATCCTGGACGTGTCGGTGGGCGATGAAAACGATCGCCTGGAGGACACGTTCTACAAGACCGTCTATTTGCCGAGCGGCCTCATCCGCTGCGGCCTGCCGATGGATCGGATGGCCGGCAAAATCGCGGACTTTGACGTGATTGGCGTCTCGTCGATTTTCACGACTCAGACCAGCATGGTTCTAGAGCTGACGCGGTACGTGAAGAATTTTTTCCCGGGAAAACTGGTCGTCGCCGGCGGCGTGAACGCCAGAAATTTGCGCAGCAGATTTTTCGATAACGGAGTGGATATCATCCTCTTATCCGAGGCAGAAAACACCATTGTTGAAATTGCCGAGGCGGTTCGAGGAAAAAGAGATCTGACCAGCGTTCCAGGCATCGCTTTCCGTAATGAGCAAGGGCTAGAAATCGTGAATCCCAGGGGCCCGGTTCCAAACGATCTGGACGAACTGCCCTTCCCGGCCTGGGATCTTTTGCCTCTTCAGAAATATTGGGATATTTCGCGCCCGCACGGCGGCGATTTCCCGTCGGGCCAAAGAATTCAATATGCTTCTCTTCAAACTTCACGGGGTTGTCCTTTCCGCTGCCTTTATTGCCATATTTCGAAGGAAACCGACGGGAGCGCGTTCGGCGATCTAGGAGCGTTGCGCGTGAAATCGATCGACCGGGTTCTTCAGGAACTTCAAACCATGAAGGATCTGGGCGTGCAGTACGTTTTCTTTGAGGATGACAGCCTGTTTGCCAAGAAAAAGAGAGCCTACGAGATGTTTCGCGCCGTCTCCAAAATGGGGCTGGACCTCTCCGATGTCAACGGGATCAACATTTGTCACCTGCAGAAAAACTTTGGCGGCGAGTTGGACATCGACCATGAATTTTTGGAAGTGCTGGCCGAAGCAGGATTTCACGCACTGCAACTGCCGTTCGAGTCGGCGAGCGCCCGGCTGCTTTCCAAATATTCCACGTCCAAATGGAGCATCGAGAAGACGGACACGAAAGCGCTCATTCGCGCCTGCGAGAAAGTGGGTATCAGTACCGCGGGCAACTACATGATCGGCTATCCGGACGAGACCCTGGCTGAAATGCACTCCACTATTTTGATGGCCAAAGAGCACGTCAGGCAGGGATTGAAGTACGCTAACTTTTTTGCGGTGGTTCCCTTCCCCGGAACGATGCTCTACGACATGGTGGTCCAGAACGGCCAGTTGGACCCCAACTTCGATACCGATCAAATGAAGTGGACGAGGTCGCTATTGAAAAACATCGCGGTCCCTGCCGAGACGCTGGAGCATTTGCGACAGCTCGCCTGGTTGACGGTGAACCGGCCTGAATATGTGGATTACAAAATCAAGATGCGCGTGAAGGATCCAACGGTGAGTATGCCTCCTCGCGCCGCCGCAGTGGCTGCAACGCAAATGACGATCCTTTAATTATCCAACTCTCGACACCAGCTCAAGACATTTCGTATCATGCGAATAACAACCATTTTCAACAGACCCCCGATCGAGTTTTTGACCGTGGCATCCCCCAAAGTTTTGGCAGGAGTCTGCACCTTTGGTTTGAATCTTGTTTTAATGCGCAAACTCGGCGTCGCGCAGTATGGAATTTATGCGTTGTGCTCTACCGTCATCCTTCTCTCGGACACCATTCTCGGTTCCAGTCTGGATTTAGCAATCCTGAGACTTGCTCCACTGGAGCGAGAGCGTGACGGGTCGCTGTGTCTTGCCATCCAAAAAACCGGATTACTCATAAAAGCGGGACTGGGAATGGTTTTCTGCGTGGCCATTACGGTATGCGCATTATTGATGGGATTGTTTCAGGAAAAAGAAGCGATTCGGTTGCTCCTGGCGACGTGTGCCGCGATCATCGCTCTTCTGATGCTGCGTTCCGCGCAGGTGAACGCCCAGGTTTCGCGACGATTTTATTTGTATGGCTCGCTGGACTTGATTCAACTCATTGTGGAATTCGGAGGAGCCGCATCGCTCATTCTAATTGGACGCGTCACGCTGCCGCTTCTCCTGTGGCTTTTTGCTTTGGGCCCGCTGAGTGGATTTCTGCTTTGGCGCGCGACAGCTGGCCGAGAGTTTGCCAGAGCGTCCATTGGACATATGCGTCAATTGGCGCTGAAAATTTGGCATTACGGCCAATGGTTTTTGGTCACCTTCGGACTTGGAGCAGTATTGAGCCGGCTGGATATTTTCCTGCTTTCCAGATGGTCGTCGCTGAGCGAGGTCGGCATCTTTTCCGCTGGACAGGTAATTGCGTGGGTGCCCGTTCTGATCGGGACGTATCTGGCAGTGGTCTTGACACCGCGAATCATGCCGTTGACTCGCGATGGACGGTTTAATGCTTTTTACCGCAAATTCCAGCTGCCTTTGCTCGGCATCTGCGTCCTCGGCTACTTTGTATCTCTCGCCGCGATGCCACTGATCGGTCCCCGACTTCTGCCCAAAACTTTTATGCGATCCATGCCGGTCATTTCGGTGTTGTTGCCTGGCGCGCTGGCTGGTCTGGCCACCTTTCCGTTGACTTTAAGTTTTGTGATGTTTGTTCGGCCCAGGTTTCTGTTTTTCATGGACTGCATCTCGTTCCCGATTCTGATTTTGCTTTACTACTATGCGATACCCAGATTTGGTGGGGTGGGCGCCGCCTGGGTCACTTCGGCGGCCAACGTGACCCGTGCATTCGTTGCGCAATGGATGGCCTGGCAGTGGACGAGCGAAGTTGACGTTACTTCTTCTTCGAAGAATTTGCCCCTGGAGGTGCTGGATTGAAAAAGATATTGGATACGCTTTGCGGCCGCGCGCTGCTGGCCTGCGTCGTCTTTTTCATGGCATCAGCCGCGTTGCCGGCTTTGGCGCAGACGCCCGACGCGAACGCTCCGAGTTTGAACCCCGACTATGAGTTGACTGCGGGAGACGTGGTCGACGTGCAGTTTTTTTACAACCCGGAATTGAACGAGAAAGTTCAAATCCGGCCGGATGGGCGCATATCGTTACGGCTGGTGGGAGACGTGGAGTTGGCCCGGAAGACAGTTCCCGAGGCAGTGAAAGTGTTGGAGACGTCTTACCGAAAAGTATTGAAGACGCCCTCGATCAGTTTGCAAATCGCCGGCTACGCCGCTCAAAAGGTGTACGTCGGAGGCGAAGTAACGCATGCCGGGCCGGTGAGCATGCCCGGCGATCTCACCGTTCTCCAGGCGCTCATGGAGGCAGGGGGACCGTTGCACTCCGCAAGCAGCAAAGAATTGATATTGATTCGAAGAGATGATCGAGGGATGCCGTACATTCAGCACCTTTCCCTGCAAAACGTGAAGGACGTGCCCTCCGAGGCCGTAACCACCAGGCTTCGACCGTATGACGTTGTTCTGGTTCCTGAATCAAAGATTTCGAAGGTGGATCGCTGGGTGGACAATTACATTCGCAAGATGGATCCCGCATCTTTATCAGCCGGCTTCAGCTTTCTGGCGAACGCGCATTTCATTCCATAGGCGGAATTTAATTTATGAGCATACTTAATGAAGAGCTATTCGAGCGAAGCACCACCACTTGGAATGACGTAACGGAATTCTTCGCCAACAAGTGGAAAATTATCGCGCTTGTTTTCGTGTGCACGGTCTTCGGGGCCTACATTGCTCTGCAGCTGATGACCGACCGCTACGAGGGCAAGGCCACTCTGCTGGTGAAGCTCGGACGCGAAAACGCGGAAGTTCCGACCACCGTTCAGAACGGCGGATTTGTGTCCACGGGAATGCGCAAAGAGGGAGTTAATTCTGAAATCCAGATCCTGACATCGCCGAGCTTGATCGCGGAAACAGTGGATAAATTTGGCGCGGAAGCATTTGCGTTCCAACCGGCGCCGCCGAAGTCCCTGTTGCAGGCTGTGCGGTATTACATAAAGTCGACCGTGCGGTGGGTCAAAGCCCGGGGCGATGACGCCCTGATTGCCTTGAATCTGAAAAAGAAGTTATCGGATCGTGACGCCGCCATCCAAATGTTGGAGGATTCACTCGATGTCGAGCCGGAAAAAGATTCTGACGTAATCACGGTCTCACTGAAGTTTCCCGATCCGCAGATGTGCCAGAGTATTATCGACAATCTTCTGCAACTTTATCTCGACCGGCACGTGCACGCATGGCGCACACCCGCTGCGAAAGGGTTCTTCAACGAACAGCTCGTGGACTACAAGGGACGCCTCGATGCGTTGCAGGGCCAGCGGGACCGGGTAAAGGCCAAGTGGAGCATCAGCTCGGTTAATGAACAGCGGACCTTGTTACTCAAGGAAGTCAATGACGTAAACACCCAGATCGAAGCGAACAACGCTGAGATGGCGGGTTTCGGCAAGCAGCAATCGCTCATGTCGGTCCGCCTGAAGTCTTTGCCGGAGCGAGTAAACTCCACTCAGGTACAGATTCAGAATCCATCCCTACAATCGATCAACGATCGCATCATCGCGTTGGACCTCGAACGCGCCAAGCTCAGCAGCCAGTATTTGGAAGACTCCGAACCGGTGAAAAAGGTGGATGAACAGATTCATGATCTGCAGACGCTGCTGAAAGCCGAGCAACCCACCCTGATGGGTTCTGCTTCCTCGGAAGTGAATCCTGTGGTGGAAAATTTCAATGAAAGTGTGGAACAGAACGGGATCAAAATTGCCGGCCTGCAGGCGAAGAATCGGGAACTGGAAAGCATTGCCGGACATCTCAACAGCGAACTTCGGGATCTGAACAGCGGAGAAGATCAGATGGAATCGCTGGACCGCGACTACCGGATCGCGCAGGAAAATTATTCCGATTACTCCAAGCGAGTCGAGGAAGGCCGGATTTCCGAAGAGCTGGACTTGGCGCGGGTATCGAACGTATCCGTTCTCAGTCCGGCGTCCGTGTCCGTTGAGCCGGTCTATCCTCGCAAACTTCTGCTTTTGGGCGTGGCCATGGGCCTCGGCCTGGTAATGGGGATCGCGCTTGCCTTACTGCTCGAGTACATGGACGACAAGATCAGAAAACCAAAAGATATCGCTGCTTTAGGAAACCTCCGCGTGCTGGGGACGTTTCCTCTGCAACAAGCCGCAACAAAGAAAGCTTCCGTGCGGGGATAATGAGAATTCTAAACACCTTGCTTTCCTCATTTGGAAAGCTGTTATTGCTCGGCTCGCTTTTTCTGCAGGCGGGGTACGCGCAGACCCCTTCTCCCTGGGCGCCGATGGGCCCGGCTGGAGCGTCTGTCCTATCCATGCGCAGGGATCCATTTAATCCGCAAGTTCTGCTTGCCGGAACTTTATTTGGCGGGATCTATAAGACCGCTAACCGCGGAGCGACCTGGTCGCAAGTGAGCGCGCCATTCAATTCCACGTCGGTATTTTCCATCGCGGCCGATCCGTCGACCCAGGGAACGTTTTACGTCGGCACTCAGGGCCAAGGCGTGTGCCGTACCACGGACGACGGAAACACTTGGGTAACATTGAGCCAGGGTTTGACGGACCCCACAGTTCTGGCGTTGGCGGTCAATCCATCAAACAGCAGCTTATTGCTTGCAGCCACCGGCTCCGGAATTTTCACGAGCGCCAATGGCGGCACAAGTTGGACTTTGTCAGCTGGGGGAGTTTTGCCGTCTCAGGTAAAGAGTATTATTTTCGACCGAAAAAATTCCGGAGTTGTGTATGCGGGCACCCTTGGAAGCGGCGTATTCAAAAGCGCGGACGGAGGCGCATCGTGGGCGCCGTTCAATACCGGGATTCAAACCGCGCAGGTAAACTCTCTGGAGTTCGATCCTCAGACCCAATCCATACTGTACGCGGCCACTGGAAATGCCGGCGTGTTCTCACTTGCCGCGGGCGCAACCGCGTGGACAAATATTACCGGCAACTTGCCTCTGATTTCCGTGAGCGACATCCTTGCGTATCCCGCGGCTACCGGCGTGTATTTTGCCGCAACCGCTACAGGAATTTATCTCACGCCGAATGGCGGAACGTCCTGGTATCCATCCTCGAATGTGCCGTCCAATGTGCTGGCTTCCGATGACGTCGGTCTCGTCGTGTATTCAGGGACCACTCAGAATGGAATCCTGTCTTCCACCAATTTGGGTAACAGCTGGGTGCCGATCAATCAAGGCCTGCAAAACGTGTCCGTCGGCGCAATCGATTCGATTCCATACGGAACGAATCGGATGCTCTACGCGGGATCGAGCTCGGGCATTTACATCAACACCGATGGGTCGGTGAACTGGGCGAATGCCCCGAACTTCAGCTTGTCAGTGTTCAGCCTGCTGCACGATCCCAAGACCAGCAACATTATTTACACGGGCACGGAAAAAGCCGGGGTTTGGAAAAGCACGGATTATGGATTAGACTGGACGCAATCGTCGAATGGCATAATTCCAACCCAAATTTATTCCATTTCGCAGTCGGCCGCTTCGCCGAATTATGTGTATGCGGGAACTTCGTCCGGGCTATACGTCAGCACGAATAACGGCGGGACGTGGTCGCAGGCTACTCAGGTCGATATTACCAATGTTACGTCCGTGGCAACGGACCCTGTGCGTGGCCAGGTCGCCTACTTTGGCAGTGTCGGCGGCGTAGTGTTTAAATCAGATTTCGGTCCAAATAATTTTTTCCAGGCTTCCGGCTCGATCAGTCCGAATACGATTATTGGACTTAAAATTGTGCCGCAATATCTGGATAGCATTTTTGCCATTACGGACGGCGGCGACCTGTTGGAGACAACGAATGGCGGCGTGGGCTGGTACTCCGCAAAGGCTGGCGTTTCACAATTGGCGCTGTCCATAGACGTTGATCCAATTTCGCCCTGGATTACTTATCTAGGAACGGCCGGCGGCGGCGTTTATAAAAGTGTTTCCGGTGGGATTTCATGGGCCTACGCGAGTTCCGGCTTGGGCGGCCCTTACGTTTATTCCCTCGCGGTGAATCCGACGACGACAAGCACGCTCTATGCCGGAACAAATACTGGAGTCTACAAGTCCACCAACAGCGCAACGACTTGGACCAATGCCAGTACGGGTTTGGCGGCAGGCGCGGTCACCAGTTTGTTGATCGAGCCATCGAACCCCAATATTCTTTTCGCCTCAGTCGCGCAGGCGGGAGTTTACAAGAGTACAAATGGCGGATCGACCTGGGTTTCCGCCGGTGTGGGACTGCCCAGCACTCCTTTGATACCGATTGCCCTGGACCCCGCGAACGCATTGACCTTGTACGCCGGCACGAGCAGCGGGTTTTACGTCAGCAATGATGGCGGGAATACCTGGCAAGCAAGCACCGTTGGCATGACGCTTTTCACTCGAGGGCTAGCAATCGATCCCATCAATACGAACAACCTCTACGCTGGGACACTTTCAGGAGGGATTTTCAAAACCACAAATGGTGGTTCGTCCTGGTCGAACGCCGGTCTTGCGCAAAAACCGGTGATGGCCGTCGCCGTGGACCACACCAATTCCCAGGTTGTCTACGCAGGAACAACCCAAGGCGTAGTCCGCAGCACGGACGCGGGCACGACTTGGGCAAATGTAGGTCAGCAGCTTGCCATTATCTTTTCCATGGCGGTGAATCCGAGTTATCGCGCACAGGTATACATCGGCGGAATTGCCGGAGGCCTGTATAAAAGTTCCGACGGCGGAATGACCTGGCAGCTGAGCGCTCAGGGCCTGCCCTTGTTGAATATCCTGGCACTGGCGATTGATCCAAACAATGGCACGATCTATGCCAGCCCTGAACGCAGCGGGATTTACAAAAGCCTTAACGGTGGGCAGACCTGGGTCGCCACACAAAATACGGTTACCGGCTCGTATCTGTTTACATCGCTCACTGTGGATCCGACGACCAGCAATGTATATGCGGCCAGCAACGACGGCGGAGTCCTCGTGAGCACGGATGGGAACACCTGGAACGCGATTAATACGGGGCTGCCCACTCTGGTTGTCTCTTCCGTTGTACTTGATCCATTCACGCACGGCACCCTCTACGACAGCACGAGCAACATGGGAGTGTTCAAGTCAGTGAATGGAGGCCAGCTCTGGCAAGCCGCCAACAGCGGCTTGTCGTCTACAGCGCAGGTTTCCTCGCTCGTTGCCGATTCTGTAAATAAGGGAGTTCTTTACGCGTCGACCAGTGTAGGCGTCTTTAAAAGCACCGACGGCGCGACAACCTGGAATCCAGCCGGCGCGTGGACGGGGATTTCGGTGGGAAATGTGGTTCTCGACGTCACGCCAGGGACGCTCTACGCGGCTACGCCAGCGAACGGTATTTATAAAAGCGTAAATAGCGGGGCGACCTGGAGTGCAATGGACAACGGGCTGAGCACGCAGGCTATCCAGCAAGTTGCGCTCGGCTGGGGCACGGGAATCGTCTACGCGGCCACGCTTGGTTCCGGTCTTTCCCACACGTCTAACGGAGGGGCTTCGTGGACGGCAGGGACCGCTCCGGGAATCGTAAATCCATTCGTCTTTGCTCTGGCTGTCGACCCGAATTTCCCTGGGACGGTGTACGCCGGGACCTCAGGTGTCGGAGTCCTCAAGAGCACAGATTGGGGAGCAGATTGGCAGGCTGTCGATGCGGGGATCGATCAGCTTTATATTTTGTCGCTCGCTGTCGATCCAGCGCAACCGGGCACGGTGTATGCGGGAAGCGCCGGCGGTGGAGTTTTTGTCACCAACAACGGAGGTACAAGCTGGATCCCTCTGCGCACCGGGCTCTTCAATCTTACGGTCACTTCTGTCGGAGTGGACGCGGTGAATCACAAGATCGTATATGCGGGAACAGAAGGGGGCGGAGTTTATAAAAATGTACGCCCTTGAACTAAAGCGACTTCCGACGCCGGTTTTGGCCGGTTGCTTCGGGCTTGCTGCAGGCGCGATGCTGGTGCTCGCTGCGGCAAGAGTTTCGCCTGTGATGGCGGGGCTCGCGATGTGCGGGCTGCTCGTGGCAATCGCCATCCTGTTTTCGCCGACGTTGGGATTGCTGCTGACTGCCTTGGTGATTCCCATCGAACGGCTGGGGCGCCTGACTTCAGACTCGAATATGTACACCGTGTCGTTGATGCGGATCATCGGACTGCTGGCGCTGGGGAGTTTTCTGGTGCACGCCGTCAATCGCAAATGGAAGTTGCGATTCGGCAAGCCGTTTTTTATCTATTTCGCTTATTGCGGAATCGCGATCATGACTGTTTTTTATACAACCGATCCGCTGAGCACGGTGCGCTCCGGCAGCGCCATCCTGGGCAACCTGATCTTTTTTTTCCTGGTGATCAACGTAGTCCGAAGCTGGAAGCTGGCCAAGGCGGCGCTACTCGTATGGCTTCTCTCATCCGTTCTGGTCGGCGTCTACACCATGTACGACTGGCACTTCGGCAGCGCCGTGAATGTGCAAAGAATTGGAGAACTGCAATCGCGCTTTCAAACGGTTTACAGTGACACTGCGGAATGGCAGCAACTCGAAACATTGTCGCGCGCGGTGGGTCCCACTTCGGCCGCTGCCGTCTACGGCATCAACATGATCCTGACGCTGCCGTTCTTTGCTTTCCTGATCCGCATTGAACGCGACTGGCGCATTCGGCTGGTGCTGTTATTCAGCGTCTTGATCGTGATGTACAACATATTTCTTTCCAACACGCGTGCCGCGATTTTACTAACCATCGCCGTACTGGGATTATGCGTGCTCTGGAAATTGGTAACTCTTACCGGAACGCGCATTGCGGCCGTTTTCTTGATCCTGCTGGTCGTGCTGGCCGCCGCGCCGAGCGCAATTTACGAACGCGTCCTCAGTCCCGCAAATTACACTGTCGCCGGCTCCAGCACGTTGCGCAGCCGCTTCAGCTACTGGGACGCGGCGATTACCATCGCGGAAAAAAACTGGCTGCTGGGCGTCGGCCTCGGCAATCAGACGGAAGTCCCCAAGTATTTGAAGGATTACGCGCCGGAAACAACCAGCGCCCACAATGAGTACTTGCAGACGCTCGATGAAGTTGGCATCGTCGGATGGATGGTTTTCCTGAGCTTCGTTGGCATTCTCCTCGTGTACGGCCACCGTGCGGCATCCATCTACGCGCGCATCCGCGGAAAGCAGGAGATGTATTGGTTCATGGTGGCGTGCCAGATTGCCATGATTTCCGTATTGCTCTATGCGTTTCAGGCGGATGTTTTTCATTTCCCGCTTAAGGGTTGGTGGCTGGTCGCCTCACTGACATTTGTGATGTACCAACGGGCGCAGGCGGATCGAGCGGAACTGATCCAGGCTGCCACGGTTGAGGAGACGGCGTCTTGACGGATATCGCGGTCATCATCGTTGGATTGAACGCGAGCCCTTACCTCAAGGCTTGTCTCGAATCGCTCGGCCATAGCGAATGGCGACATTGGACTCATGAAGTCATTTATGTAGATAACGGCTCCACGGACGATACCCTCGCCATGATGGCCGCGAATTTTCCGACGGTTCGAGTCCTCGCAAATGCAACGAATCTCGGGTTCTGTAAAGCTTCCAATCTCGGCGCGGCAATGGCGCGCAGCCGCTATTACTTTTTCCTGAATGACGATACTGTTCTCCGAAAAGACTCCATCGGATTGCTGGCGGAAGCCTTGGAGAACATTCCGGAAGTGGGCGTGATCGCCAGCCGGTTGGTTTTTCCGGATTTGACCGAACAGTATTCCGGTCGAAGGTTCCCCAGCATCGCCAATGGCATTCTGGGACGTCGTTCTTTTCTCACGCGGATATTTCCGAATAGCAGGCCGGTTTCCGATTACCTCTATAAACAGCAATTAAACAATCACGATCCATTTCCGGCCGAGTGGGTCTCTGCCGCGGCAATGATGGTCAGCAAGGAAACCTTCGAGATGGTTGGCGGTTTTGCGGAAGACTACTACTACTGGCATGAAGCCGTGATTTGCGACCGCGTGAGGCGAAAAGGGAAACAGGTGTACTTGCATCCCCGCTCCATCATTATTCACCACGAAGGAAAAGGAAGCGGCGCCAGGCCATACGCCACGCGCAAATGGCATATTCTCGATTTCCACCGCGCCGCTTATCGCTGCTACTGCGAGCACTATGGACTGAAATGGTTCAGCTTGCGGCGATGGTTCGCCGCGTTGGCGCTGACGATTCGCGCCGCTTCACTTTTGGCCGGCACCTGGGTCGTCACCCGCACGGGAATGCAAATTTCTCGCTGATCGCAAGGAAGAAACCAAGATGGAAAATAGAATGCTTTCAGGCACGATGGCCGCAGCCGCGCGTTATCCCTGCCCTGTGCCCGTGATTTGCCCAGGATGCCGCGGCGAATTGGACTTGACCGGGAAAGCAATTCGCTGCGCTCGATGCGGCAGCGTGTTTCACCGCGTTGGCGGGTTTCCCGATTTGATCGTCGGGGATCGATTTGAGGATGCCACCACAAAAGATAAAATGTTGTACGAGGAAAATTCAAACACATACACCACGCGCAATTACTGGATTCCCCTGTTTCAACGCCTGTGGGGCAACCAGACTCGTCCACCCCGGCTGCTTTCCGTGGGTTGCGGAATCGGCATCGACGTGGATTTGCTCGCGGAGAAAAACTTCGAGTGCATTGGGATCGATTGCGGGAATCGCACGGGTTTCTGGGAGAGGCGCAAGCATCCGGAGCGCTTGCTGCTCGCGAACGGAATGAATTTGCCATTTGAAGAAGCGAGTTTCGATGGCGTGTTTTGCGGTTGTGTATTTCCCCATGTGGGCGTTGTGGGCGATTCGTACCAGGTCACACCGAAATATCGCGATGACCGGCTGCGTCTGGCGCGCGAGATGACGCGAGTCTTGCGCCCCGGCGGCAAGATTCTGGTCAGCAGCCCGAACCGGCACTTCCCTTTCGATTTATTTCACGATCGCGCCGAAGGAAGCTATAAGCCGCGCCTCAACTCACCCATGAGTCCATTTTTGCTTTCGCACGGTGACTACCGCTGGCTCTTTCAGGAATCAGGCTGCACCACGACGAATCTTCAGCCGGTTCACGATTATTGGGGATTTATTCGCAGCAAGCATTCGCTAAAGGGTCGGCTGGCGGGCGCGTTGCCGCAATTCGTTTTCTGGCTGGTCTCGCAACCGGGAGCGCGGTGGCTTCTGAATTCGCCGCTCAATCCGTGGCTCGTGGTGCTGGCGCAAAAACCGGTGGCTTCGTGATCAAAACGTTTCAAGGCTGCACGGCTCCGCTGAAGCGCTTCGTGCTCGCTCTTGCTCTTTGCCTGGCACTCGGGGCGTCGGCGCATGCTACGGTCAAATTTGTTGGAAATGTGAGCACTACTATACCGGGACAAGACATGGTGGACTTCACCCTGGATTCGGGAGCGGTGGCAAGGGTTCAGATGATGGCTCCAGATCTGGCGCGGGTGCGAGTGAATCCGAGCGGAACGCTCACTACGCTTACTTCCGGAGCGATCGCGCCCACCGGGCTTAGTGCGCCGGGCACAACCATTACCGATTCCACAGCAGTAACGTTCCTGCAGACCGCGCAGATGCTGGTGATTGTCCAAAAAAAGCCGTTTCAGGTTTTTATGCTGCGCAGCGACAACAGCTTGATTCTTGCTGATTTGCCTAATCCCGTGGGTTGGGACACGACGAGCGGTTTGATTTTTGCCCAAAAGCTTGCGCCTGCCACGGAACATTATTTCGGCCTCGGGATGCTCGGCGGGCCGCTTGACCGTCGCGGGCGCCAGTACACGCTGGCCAATCAGAGCGTGGCGGCATACGGAGAATTTTCCGATCCGTTGTACGCCAGCTATCCTTTTTATTACGGCCTCAACAATGGAAAAGCCTACGGCGTTTTCCTCGATAATCCGGCCACACCTTTTTTCAATATGGATTCGGGACAATTTACTGGCGTCGTGACATTCGGTGCTGCGCAAGGCGAGCTGGATTATTACGTGATGGCTGGTCCTGACCCGTCTCAAGTCGCGGGGACCTACGCCGAGTTGACCGGGTTCGCGCCATTGCCGCCCAAATGGACGCTCGGATACCAGCAGTCTGGGTTTGGGTACAAGTCCGAAGCGCAGTTGCTCGCCGCAGCCCAGACGTTCCGCAGTTCGCTGATTCCCTGCGACGCACTCTATTTTGATTTGTTTTATGAAAACAATCTCCATATTTTTACGTATGACCCGGTGGCGTTTCCTACTCCACAGGCGATGAATCAGACGCTCGATCAGAGCGGCTTCAAACGGGTGGCCATATTCGATTCGGCGCTCAACACCGCGGATCCGCTCTATTCTCCTCTTTCCTCGAGCGGATTCTTTCTTGGTGACGGGACAGGACATTCCCTGGTGGCTTCCACATTCATTGGCCCCGCAAGCTTTCTGGATTTCAGTCAGACCCAGGTTCTCAATTGGTACGAACCGTGGCTCGGTTCGTTCCTGCAAAGCGGGATCACCGCCGTCTGGAATGATATGGACGAGCCGTGGGCAAACTATATTCCCAACGCAGTGTACGGCTTTAATGGGCAGCCACGTACGGACATGCAGGCGAGGAATCTGTACGCGCTGCAGCAATCTTCGGCAAGTTATGCGGCTCAGCAGCAGGCGAATCCAAACGGCCGGCCGTGGGTTCTTACCGCGCCGGGTTATTCGGGAATCCAGCGCTATGCGGCTGGATTTAGCGGGGACACGCTCAGCACGTTCGACAGCTTGCGGGTGAGCCTCGAAATAAGCATCCACATGGGACTGAGCGGCCAAATTCAATTTGGACATGATGTCGGGGGATTTCTCGGTTCGCCTTCGGCAGAACTTTACATTCGCTGGCTCGAGTTTGGCAGCTACATTCCATTTTTTCGGACGCATTCTTTTGATTTGACGACGCCACGTGCGCCTTGGATCTACGGCGAGCCATACACCACGATGGCGCAATCGATCATCAATCAACGCTATCGCATGCTTCCCTACCTGTACGCTCTCGCGGAGGCTTCTTCGCGCACGGGCTCGGCCATGCTCGCGCCGCTGTTTTATTATTTTCCGTCCGATGCGCAGACCTACACGCAGAGTCAGGAATTCATGCTGGGCCCCTCACTTCTTGTGGCGCCGGTCATTCAGCAAGGCGCAACCACTCTCACCGCCTATCTTCCGGCCGGAAGTAACTGGATCGACTACTACAGCGACACAAATTACGCTGGCGGCCAGGCGGCAACCGTAAATGCTCCGCTCGAAAGGATTCCGGTGTTCGTGCGCGCAGGCGCCATTCTTCCTGGAGGGCCGCAACTGCAATTTGTGGATGATACCTCCTCCGCGCCGATGGTCACGCTGGACGTGTACCCGGGCCCCGACACTTCTTTCACTCTTTATGAGGATAATGGCTCAACGCTCGACTATAAGAACGGCGCGTTTCTGCGAACTCAGATCAGCAAGTCGACGACTTCCACGGGCTCGCTCTTGCAAATTCAACGGGAGCAAGGAAGTTGGGTTCCCCCGGCACGGCCAATTTGGACCACGTTGCATAATGTGAATGCACCCTCCGGGGTTTCGCTGAACGGCACCGCGTTGCCGCAAGCGTCCGCCGAATCCAATCTGGCGAGCATGACACAGGGTTGGTTTTACAGCAGCAGTAACAGCCGTCTCATCGTTTTGGTACAGGATGCCGCGACGCAAACCATCTCCATTCAGAACTGACCGGGAAATTTAAAATGACATCGCCAGATTCCATGAGACTGCGATATAGCAGCCAGACAAATTATTGGCGCGCCGCCGATCCCGCGCTAAGAGAATTTTATCGGGGACGCAAAGTGCTGGTGATCGGGGCCGACGGATTTCTAGGAACGAACTGCGTCGAAGCGCTGAAGGCGCTGGATGCGGAGATTTCGATCGTCACCCGTCGGGCCCAGCCGAGAGTTGCGGATTTTCCCGGAATCGTTTTTCGAGGCGACATACGCGATCCCAAGCTGGTCCAAGCGGCGGTGGAAGGGCAAGAGATTATCGTGGATTTTCTAGGCGTTGCCGGTGCCGTGGACAGCAACCGCGATCCAAACGCCAACCTTGACGAAGAACTCCGCGCCCACCTGTCAATTTTCCATGCGTGCGCAGTCAGCCGGCCATCGCCCGTGGTTTTGTTTTGCAGTTCGCGCCTCGTGTTCGGCGCGCCGAGATATTTGCCTGTAGATGAAAACCATCCGCTCGCCCCAGGCAGCATTTACGCACTACACAAAGTTACCGCCGAAAAATACCTCGAGCTTTTTGCCGAGACGAAGGGATTGCGGTCCTGCGTGTTGCGGCTCTCCAATCCCTACGGGCCCAATCAGGCAGAAGGGCAGCGAGGCTACGGAATTATCAATCTGTTCCTGCGCAATGCGGCACGGGGAAAGCCGATAAAACTTTACGGAGACGGCCGGCAGAAACGCGACTACGTTCACGTGGACGATGTGCTCGGAGCATTCCTACCCTGCGCCATGAACCAAAAATGCCACGGACAAATATTTAATTTTGGCGGGCGCACAGCGATCAGCTTGCGCGAGGCCGCGGAATTGATCGCACAGCTTGCGGGCGGCGTCCGCGTCGTCTTCGAACCTTGGCCGGCGGATTATCGGGCGGTGGAAACGGGCGACTATGCCACGGACTTCCGCAAGATTGATTCATTCCTTAGTTTGCAGGCGCAACGTCCACTGGAAGAGGGATTCCTCGAAGTATTGAATTCGTACCGCTTCGAGAAGTCAGAGTCTGCGTTTGAGGCCAGCGCCGCAGCTGGCAGTTCCAGAGTCATGACGGAGGGACTCAACAGATGATCGACATGAAAGAATTCCAGGGAGCGATCCTGGCCGCGGGTCGGGGAAGCCGCATGGCTCCCTTCAGCGAGAGCTATCCCAAGCCCATCCTGCCTGTCGGCAACAAGCCTCTCATCGAGCGCCAGATCGAAACCATGAAGGAACTGGGCATTCGCGAAATTACGATATTGATCGGCCATAAAGGATTCCAGATTTCCAAGGTGCTCGGTGACGGAAGCCGGCTCGGGGTGTCCATCACCTACGTGGAACAGACGAGCGCTCTGGGAATCGCGCACGCGGTCGGCAGGCTCGAAGCACAAATCCAGAAACCCTTCCTGCTATTTTTGGGCGACATCTTCTTCGTCGCCGAGGACATGGCACGGATGTTTGAGTTGTACAGGCAACAGGGCGGAGGCGCCGTGCTGGGCGCGAAAGAAGAAGACGACCCGAAGTTAATCCAGAACAATTTTTCGATCGCTCTTTCACCCGACGGTTTTGCCACACGCGTCGTGGAAAAACCCAGGCACGCGACCAACCGGCTCAAGGGCGTGGGAGTTTATCTGTTTGACTTGACCGTGTTCGATGCCATCCGCCGAACCCCTCGCACGGCGATGCGCGATGAATACGAAATCACCGATTCCATTCAAGTGATGATCCAGGATGGCCTGCCCGTCAGGCCGTGCACCTGCATTAAACAAGATATCAACATGACGTCGCCGGCCGATTTGCTCCGCTGCAACCTTCTGCTGGCGTCCTCGATGCCGGCGGAGTCGATGATCGGCCTGGATACCTCGCTGCACCAGCAAGCGCGAGTAAGCAATTCCGTGATTGGCAAAAATGTGATCGTCCGAAATCCGATTCCCATCACGAATTCCCTGATCTTTGACAACACCGATGTCGATTCCACCAGCGGCTTCCAGAATTTTATTCTCACGCCGGATTGCATCGTGGATTGTAATCACTCCATCCAGAACGGTCACATTCATGGCCAACGAATTTAAACACGTGTGCGTTACCGGCGGAGCGGGCTTCATTGGGTCGCATGTGGTGGAGGCGCTACTCCGCAAACGCGTCGGCGTGACTGTGCTCGACAACCTGAGCGTGGGCAGAAGAGAAAATGTTCCTTCGGGCGTCCCCATCGTAGTTGGAGACATTCTGGATCCGGAATTCGTGGCCGATATCCTGTCCGGCTGCGACGTGGTTTTTCACCTGGCCGCTCGCGTCGCCATACGCT
>PMOP01000292.1:0-4130 GCA_003161495.1 Acidobacteriota bacterium
CTGTTCGAGGTAGCAAAGTCAGTCGGATATGATTCTGACGCTGCGTTTAGCAAGGCTTTCAAACGAGTCTTGGGCGTGGCACCTAGAGAATATCGACGAAGTGCCACAGAGGCGATGTGAAGTTGAGGTGCCGGAACGACATGTCGTACGTTGGTGTATTGTTGGCAACTCGGAAGTTATCCAGAAACGGGGTTATGAGAAGTTAGCTGTTGAAAGCCATTTCAGGGCCTCATCGGTGTTGCCCAAAAACTCTTCTTCCCGGCAGGCCGCAAATTGCTGATTTTATAGCCAGCAGGATTTACGAATATTGCTGCCCACAATCAGGACTTGGCAATGATATTCTCTGGTTAAGCACCCTAAGCGGTCGTCGTGAGGGTCCCTTTTTCTCCTCTGTATTGCGCTGGTCTCGCGGTTGCTTCTGGGGTGGTATTGCAAGGAAAAGCTGGGCATCGCCCGCGACCGTCTGCGTGATCAGTTCCTGCGTGCTCGGCGAATCGTGCTAGGCAATTCTCATTAAAAGTCAGTTTGCTGACTGGGACTTGCGGAAGAGGACGCCTTCGCTTCAGGCGGGCAGAGCCTGATAGCCTCTCGATCGAATCTTTGCGAAAAACCCAAAATCCACAATGAAAATCTCCTATCGGCTTTTTCAAGAACGGCTGTCCCAGCCCTCGTCAGAACGGGATTCGTTCGGGCCCCATGCGGATATCCACTTCCCCCGCAATTTCCTGCACCCACACTTCTTGGCCGGCATACTGCCAGGGTACCGAATACCGGGAGCCCCAGTCCACTTGGCGCCTGCTTGCCCGGAGCGGTCTCGAAGCGCCGCACCGCGACCACGCGTGCCCCGCTGCGTGGCGGCCGCAACCAGTCCGTCAGGATCGTGTAGCGGCCTGCATAGTTCTGCTCGCAGAGTTCGCGCAGCAACACTCGAGCGTTCCGCGCCCCGGCGCGCAGTCGCTCTTCCAAATACGGCTTAAACGCATCGAGCTTGCTCGGCTGCGCTGGCCGTGGGCCATACTCCGGCACCACCCCCGCCCTCCGCACATATTTGCGAATGGTCTTGCGGCCTCAGCCGGTCAGCTCGCTGATCGCCCGGATGCTCATTCCTTGCCCATGCGGTTCTTTGAGTTCTTGCACGTCTCTCCCCATTAACAAGTTTCGGAACCTCCTCCGTATGGAGTCCTCTCCGGTTTACCACATCAAGGGGTGGGGGAAATTCAAACGGTACTTTAGGGATTTTTGCACCCGCGCTGACATCGGAACGCCTGAAGGCGGCCGTGATCCTGTTCCCGGCCTCTGGGAGGACCCAGCGGCTAGGCTCGCACTACACGGGGAGCCGGATCAAACGGGGAAGGACCGTCGCGATAGTCGAGGATAACGAGGGAGAGTTGTTTCCCGCGAGTCGGCTCTATGCTCATGAACCTGAGTCTGTCCTGCCGGGCGGCAGGACGGGTTACAGTGAGCTGAGCATGGCCGAAGGAAGGATCAAGGAAGGCAAGTAGGTGACGCATTGGATCACTCTATGGTGTCATCGATTTCGAGCCAATGAAGCACACTCATAGCTGAGCCTTCCGGTCAACAACCTGGACAATTTTGGGCGCCGTCTAGAATTGCCGAATAGAATCGACGCATGGACGCCAACCTGTCCGTAGCCGCTGAGCCAGAGAGCCTGTTTACCCTGTTTCAATAAGGCTCTCCAGTACAAGTTTGGGGGCTTCGGTTTTTTTACGTCTACTGCTTTTGCGCGGTCTGTACTTGAGGTTTCTCCAATGCCACAAAATATTCGATCATCGAGCGAATAATTTGACGCAACGTCCGATCGGTCTGAATATATTGCCTCGTCTGCAGGTCAATATACCCATCCGAGTCTAGGATATTCTCTTTGTCTACCTCACTTAATCCTAATACTTCTAATATGCTTCTTTCGATTTCGTTACTCATGAGCTGGCTCCGATATTGTTTGAGATGATGTTTCAGTGGAATAATACTGCGCGCTGGCAAATTTTCAGGATTAATTCAGCAGTTGGCATAAGCAAAGTCTTGAGCAATGAAAATAAACAACTTATAGCGCTGGGACGGCTAGGATTGTCCTTGCGGCACGTCTGGCAAGCTAGGGCGTGTGTCGGGGACGGCGTATACCCATAAGCGAGTCGTGCTCGCCGGTCGACAACCGGGCGCCCGCGGAGGCGAGCACCGGCAGAACCGGCAAACGAGGTGTGATTACCGACTTTGCTGGACAGCCTCCCCGGAGCCAGGGATTTCAGGCGCAAATCAGGGTCCATCCGCCAGTGCCTGCGAGCCACATCGCGAGGTCATGGGACTGGGTTGAGCCGCGCGCGCGGTGCCGTGGCCGTCTGACAGAATCTGGTTTTCGACTATGGCTTTGACAGCGGCTACCATACGGCGCGCGCTTTATCTGATCGACCGGTGCTCATCGCGTTGAACACAAGCTGATTCAGCCCTTCGTTGTCAAGGTGCTTCACCATCCCAACGAGCTCACCCCGGCCGACCAGGATCTGTCATTCCGCCGCCTCCAGTCGGGTGCGGTCCTGTATCCATATATAGAGAGCGGTAGGCTGGCCGGGTTGTAGCCAATTCCAGGCCCTGAGAGGTAGGTCGACATCTTTGCCTCCTGGGTGCAAATAGCCGGCCAAGGCGAGCTCCAGCCAAAAATTCCCGCATGGATGGCCAGATGGAATGAACTCTCTTTGCGCGCGCGATCACAAGTGTCAAGTTTTTGGACTACGGAGTTCCTTTGTATGCGGGGACTGAGCTAGAGCCCTCATTGGGCAAGCGAAGCTGGTTGGCAGTTTCCATGGTTCCGCTCCCGCAAATATCAGGTCCATTCCGTTTCGCAGCCAACAAAAAAGCGGATGGCATGCGCCTATACATAAGTGGACTACCATGAAAGACAAACAGCAGGAAAAATCAGTTTCACCGAAAAAGCTCGCAGCGAACCGAAACAACGCAAAGCATTCAACGGGTCCACGGACCCTTAACGGGAAGCAGCGGGCATCGCAGAATAGCTTTAAACACGGGTTTTACGGCATGCGTCTTTTCCCAAACGGAGAACTACTTGCTCGCGATGGGGAGGATTACAACAGAGTATTGGCTGCGTATTGGAGTCTATATTCGCCTGTCGGAGATGTGGAAAAGTTGTACGTCGAAAAAATAGCGGTGCACTCGCTCCGATTGGCACGCCTCATTGGGCACGAACAAAAAGTCTTCGCTTGGAGCGCGCCGTTTGAACAGCGCTCGGTGGACAAAATCGTGCGCTACGAATCGAGCATCAGCCGTCAATTGGAAAAGGCAATCGAGCAACTGGAACGCCTCCAAGAAGCGCGCGAGGCGGTATCGGACGAATTCGAGACCTCCGATCTCGAATCAGACGATGCAACCTGCGAGTCGGATGAAGGGACCGAGGAAAGTTCGGAAGCCCCCGAAGACCTAATTCCTAAGAAACCGCAAGGGGACAGGACCTCAAGCAACGCGGCTGATGCGACCCTTACAACGGTACCGCTTCCTGTCGAAGGGGAAGCGTCGAGAAGACCAGCTGAAACCGCCGCAAACAATCCGCCTCCCGAGAATTCCGTTCTTCCAATCGCTGGTGCGCAAACGCTCGCCAAATTGATTGAACAAGCCCTGGACCCTTCCCCTGCAGGGCAAGATAAGAACGGTCTTGCGTCAGGTGAAAATTACGGAACGAACCCACCCAATTGCAGCCGCTTCATTGAGACCGCGGAAGATGAGGAACTGGTTGAGCGGATAAAGCGCGGAGACTTTGACGACCCAGAACACTTCGAATGACCTTCGAGACGCCCATGAAGAGTTCGCAAGAGTGAAAGCGCGCCCAAAAGTAACCGCAACGAGTAGCTCATTCGGTCCAACTCGGAATTGACCCGATTGAGCCAGGTTTCGATTCGATGCAACAAGTTGGAAGCGCCAAACGGATAACGTGCGCGAGGAGGATTTTTAAACAATCCCGCAGAGTTTCATTGCATTGATCAAATTGGCGCTACTGAGCCAATGCGTCATTTATTAGCGGAAGCATGAAGCCTGTGCTACTAAAATGCTAATGCTTCAGAAATGGCTTGCGCGGCAGAAGCTGGTCCGCGTTTGCCGTCATGTAC
>PMOP01000292.1:4178-6591 GCA_003161495.1 Acidobacteriota bacterium
AAGCCGGGCAGGCCCACCTCATCGAAGGAAATGTGATCGGTGCCGCCGGTTCCGCGGGCCGAAAGCGTAACCATGCCATCAGCCTTGAACGGTTCCATCCACTTCTCGAATATGGGCCTCACCTCTTCGTTGCCCTGCAAATAAATTCCGCGAATTTTTCCCGTGCCATTGTCCACGTTGAAATATGCCGAAAGTTTCGCGTGGTCGGGTTTGAAATTCATCGAATTTCGATCGGCGAAATGCTGCAGGACGTAAGCGCGCGACCCGAGCAGGCCTTCTTCCTCGCCGGTCCACAAAGCAAGACGCACGGTGCGCCGCATTTTTACGCTGCTCGCTTTCAGAATGCGCATCGCTTCCATCATCACGGCGGACCCGGCCGCGTTGTCGGTGGCCCCGGTGCCGCTCGCCCAGGAATCGAAATGCGCTCCGAGCATCACCACTTCATCGGATTTGTCCGTGCCCGGAATTTCCGCGACGATGTTGAACGAATCCAGGTTTTCGTCATAAAACTTGTTCGCGATGTCGATCCGCAGCGTCACCGGAATATTTTTCTCCAGCGTGCGGAAAATGCGGCCGTAATGCTCGATGTCCACCGCGACGCGCGGAAGCACCGGAGGATCCTTCGGATCGCGCGACCCTCCGCCCATCACGGTCAACGTGCCGCCGTCATGCGGCGCGGGCTCCAGCCAGGCCACAGCGCCTTCGTCGGTCAGAAATTTCACGAGCTTGCCGTTAAATTCCTGCAGCTTGCGTTGCCGGTCCAGCGCGGCTTTGTCGGGAGGCGGCTGGGGCGCGCGCGGTTGCGCAATGTCTGCCAGCTCCTGATCGGTAAAGCGATGCGCCGGCGCGTCAAACTGCGCTTCGAACACGCGCATCGGCGCGGTCAGCACAAACATGCCCCGAAGCCTTCCGCGATACGAACTGAAGTCCTCTTCCTTTTCGATTTTCGCGTAGATCGCATCNNATCACGGGCCCGTTCGTCCCCGGCGTCCACGCTTTGGGATACGCAATCAGCGGAAAATGCCGCGGAGCAATTTCGCTCGCTTCAAAAGTTTCGTTGGACCAGCCGCGCCCGAACGGGCCCCACGTTTCCTCCTGCACATTCGCGAGGCCCCACCCGCTGAGCGTCTTGACGGCGTACTCGCCGGCCTCCCGAATGTTCGGCGAATTCGTCAGGCGCGGCCCGTACACATCGGTCAGATTGCTCATCACTTCCATGATGCGCGAATGCTCGTTGCCCTCGTCTCGAAACTTGCTGATGACAGACGGGTCAGGCGCGAGCCAGTCCGTCTGTCCTGCCGCCGCCCAGGCAAGCGTAAACGCAAGCGCCAGCAACAACGCCAGCTTCATCGACTTGGAAACGCTTCGTGAACTCATGTACCGAAGGATTCTACCTGAAGATTCATCAATCAGGATGTTTGTGCGCCGGCCTGAGTTGCACGAGCCCCACAACGCAAATTAAATAGTTTTGCGGAGAGCCAGGAAACTGGCTTAAAATGGAGTCATGAAAAAGAACGTTTCTAAGAAGGAAAAGGCCGCCCTCGCGCTCACTTTGATCGCGGAAGAGCACCTGAAATCCTACCCCGTTGAAGAACAGGAGCGGATGATCCGGGCGTTTGGATTAAAAATAGCCGAGCTTAAAAGGAAGCGCGCCAAATCTTCAAAAGCTCGCGCAATTTCTCGGGGTTCTCGGCAAGCTTCATCTCGCGGATAGCATCCACAAACTCACGTTCCGTCCTCAAGGTTAGGGCTTCTCGAAATTTCTTCAATAGGTCTTGTCGCCGCCGCAAAGCGTCCGAATCAACCCGGCGTTTGCCCCGGCTCTTTTCTTCCCTCATCACGTCCTGAATGTCAGGATCTTTTGGGTCGTCGATCACGAGGATAATTTCTCCCGTGGTGGATATCGCTGGTCTTTCAACTCCTCGATTTTCGAGAACTATATAGTAATTACGCCCGCTTGAACATGCTGCCCGGAGGGAAACTCTTCACCAATGACGCGCTGAATGTGTTATTCTCAAAGGGTCGAAGGCACTTGTAATTCCTCTCGGAATCGAACGTGGGGGCTGCAAGTTCGCACTTGCAGCCATTCTTGTTTCCGTCGCTTATTCCGGCGGGCTTCAAGTAAAGCCCGCACCCGGCACCGAAACGACAATCGAAGAGAAAGTTAGGATTCCATGCCGCAGATTCGCAATATCGCCATCATCGCACACGTGGACCACGGAAAAACCACGCTGGTTGACGCCATGCTCCATCAGAGCGGCGTATTTCGCGACAACCAGGTGGTGATGAAGCGCGTGATGGACTCGAACGATCTGGAACGCGAGCGCGGCATCACCATCCTGGCAAAAAACACGGCGCTGTTCTATCACGACACGAAAATTAATATCGTGGATACTCCCGGCCACAGCGATTT
>PMOP01000292.1:6625-12813 GCA_003161495.1 Acidobacteriota bacterium
CTCAACAAAATTGACCGCAGCGACGCCCGCACCGCGGTTGTGCTCGACGAAATCTACGACCTCTTCATCGACCTCGAAGCCACCGAAGACCAGCTGGATTTTCCCGTGCTCTACACGAATGCGAAGACGGGAGTCGCGCACCGAAAGCTGGACGACGGATCGACAAATCTTCAGCCGCTTTTTGAAACCATTGTTTCCGCGATCCCCGAGCCGAAGGGCGATCCGAATGGCGTGTTGCAGGCGCAGGTCATGAATCTGGACTACAGCGATTTTCTTGGGCGCATCGCGATCGGACGCGTCTTCAACGGCACGCTGCGCCGCGGCGCCGATGTAGGCATCTCGAAGCGCTCGGGAGAACTCATCCCCACGCGCCTCACGAAGCTTTACACCTTCTTCGGCCTCGACCGCGTCGAGACGGAAGAAGTTCCCTGTGGCGATCTTGTCGCGGTCGCCGGCGTCGAAGGAATTCAAATTGGAGAGAGCCTGACGGAGCTCGTAAATCCCTCTCCGCTCGAACCGCTGGTGATCGACGAGCCAACGCTGGCGATGAATTTCACGATCAATACCAGCCCACTGGCGGGTCGCGAAGGACAGTGGGTCACTTCGCGTGATTTGCGCTCGCGCCTGCAGAAGGAATTGCTCACCAATGTATCGCTGCGCATCATCGATTCCGAAACCACCGACGTGTTTCGCGTCTTTGCGCGCGGCGAATTGCAGCTGGCCATCCTGATCGAAACCATGCGCCGCGAAGGCTACGAGCTGATGGTCGGCAAGCCGGAAATCGTGGTGCGCGAGGAAAACGGCAAGAAACTCGAGCCCCTCGAACGCCTGGTGGTCGATTCCCCGGAATCGTTTGTCGGCGTGGTGATGGAATCGCTCGGACGGCGCCGCGGCGAGCTGGGAAAAATGGTGAACCACGGCTCTGGCTGGGTGCGCATGGAGTTCACGATTCCCTCCCGCGGCCTCATCGGCTTGCGCGGGCAATTGCTTACGGACACGCGCGGCACGGCGCAACTTCACACACTATTTGAAGGTTGGACCGAATACGGCGGCGAAATGGCCTCGCGCCCGACCGGCGCTCTCGCGGCTGACCGCGCGGGCCACACCACCGCTTTCGCGCTGTGGAATTTGCAGGAACGCGGCGAACTGTTCGTTGGCCCCGGCGAGGAAGTTTACGAAGGAATGATTGTCGGGGAAAACGCGCGCGACGCTGACATGGACGTCAACGTCACCAAGGAAAAAAAGCAAACCAACATGCGCGCGTCCAGCGCCGACGAGGCCATTCGCCTGATCCCGCACCGCCAGTTGAGTCTCGAACAAGCCATCGAATTTATTGCCGACGACGAGCTGGTCGAAGTCACGCCGAAATCCATCCGCCTGCGCAAAAGAATCCTCGATACCAAGAAGCGTCCAAAACGCTGGCAGCAGATTCGCGCAAACGCCGAAGCCTAGTAATAAACGCATTTAGTGGCGCAGGCTTCAGCCTGTGGATTTTAGTCCTTCCCTAACCTAAACCCCACTGGCTGAAGCCAGCGCCACCAAACCCGCCTACGCACAACGAAACTTGCATTCGACAAACCTATTCTCCCGCCGCCTGGCCTTTTCCAATTTGCTTTTTCTTCTGTTCCCGGCCCAATTCCGCCACGCACTGCTCGAGGATGCGCGCGATTTCCTGCGGGTCCGTGCCACGAGGAAATTCCACGGGCTTTCCAATGTGGACGCGAATGCGGCCGGGCCGATTGAATTTGCTGCCCGCCTCGCGGATTTCGTACCCGCCATCGATGCGCATCGGCACAACAGGAAGTTTCAGATTGCTCGCGAGCAGGCCGATCCCGGCGCGGAATGGCTGCAATTTTCCATCCGGCGTCAGATCGCCTTCGGGAAATACGAGGATGTTCCAGCCGCGATCGGCCAAATCCCCAGCGAAGCGGAAACTTTCGCGGACTCCGGATTTTTTCGGCAGCGGGAAAACATTGAAGAGCGAGACGACCAAAAAATAATTCATGCGGTGCAGCCAACGCCGCGCAAAAAACCATTCGGGAGGCGGATGTCGCATTTCCGCAAGGCGCTCTCCGCCCATCGCCACGGCGAGGCGATGGCGCAATCGTATGGGCAGCGCCGCCAGCACGAACCCCACGTCCAGATAGATCACATGATTTGAAATCACCAGCAATGGACCCTTCACGCCACGAAGATTTTCGCGACCCAATACGCGGGGATGTGCCATCAAGTGCGTCGCGGGCCAGGTCAGCAGGTAATAAAAGAACGTACGAATCCATGTCACCGGCCAACGCTGCGCCCACATGGGAAACCCGAATTCAGAGCGCACGGACGACGACTCGCGCACCAGATTCCCCAGTTCGCCCACGGTCCTTGCCGAGGCGAAGCGCGTTTCGTTCAGGTCCACCTGGTAGCGGTCTTCGAGCGCGCTCAACAACTCAACGCGATCGAGCGAACTCAAGCGCAAATCGCTTTCGAGATTTGCGTCCGGATTGACTTCGCCCGCTCCGCCTTGCATCCGCGAAATCAATTCCCCGATTCCGCCAGTCGTGGCCGGCCAGTTCGCGACGCCATTCCCATTGCTCCACTGCGCTTCGACGGACGCGCGAATTTCGGCGAGTTTCGGCTTGCCGGTAGAGGTGCGCGGAAAATCCGCTTCGGGCCACAGAAACCACGAGCGCATTCTCTGATATTCCGCCAGGGATTCGTTCACGCGCGCGACAATTCCCGCGGCGTGGCGCGGCTGTTTCACCCGCGTCTCGTCCCGCAGGAGCAAAACGCCGCAAGGCTCGGCGTTTCCGCCGCGTTCCAGTCCCACCACCACGCAATCCTTCACTTCCGGTTCACGGCGCAGTAAACCTTCCAGGTCTTCGGGAAAGACGTTCATGCCCGCTGCCGTGACAATCACGTTTTTCTTGCGCCCTTTAAAATATAAATTCCCTTCGGCGTCCAGCGCTCCCAGGTCACCCGTGTGAAACCATTCCCCCTCCTCGCCATTTCTCGCGACGGTGTGAATCTCGTTGTCCTCCCAATATCCCACCGCAATGTTCTCTCCGCGCACCAGGATTTCGCCGTTCTCGTCGAGTTTCACTTCGCGGCCTTCGAGCACTTTTCCAATGGAACCTTGCCCGATGCGGAACGGATGATTCACGCTGACAAGCGAAGTCGTTTCGGTGAGCCCGTAACCCTGAATGGCGGCGAATCCTGTGCGGCCCCAGAAACGCTCGATTTCCGGATCCAGCGTCGCGCCTCCGGAAATAACAGCCCAGAATTTCCAACCGAACCGGCGGTGAATATTTCGGAATCGCCACAGCCGGCGAGGAACTTTGTCCTTTTCGGATGCCTCAAAATCCTGCCGAAACTTTTCCAGCCTTCCTTCGGCTTCGAGGTCGCGCTCGATTTTTCCCTGCAGGGCTTCGAGCACGCGCGGCACCGCGACGAGCACGGAGACGCGTTCGCGCCGGATCGTCGAAAGAATTTCCGAAGGATTGAGCGAATCCTGAAAGCAGACGCAGGCCCCGAGCAACGGCGGAATCCACACGCTCATGAATTGTCCGAAAACGTGGCTGACGGGAACGAGATCGAGAAAGCGCAGCGGGTGGACGAAGCGCTCCCACTTCAAATACGGGTGGATGCCGGCCTCGAGCGGCTCGAGATTGGCGAGAATATTGCCGTGCGAAATCGCGACGCCTTTCGGTTCCGCCGTAGCCCCCGAAGTAAAAATGATTTGCGCGATCGAGCCGCGATCAAGAGGAGGAGGGGCGTAGGGTTCGCGCGAATGCCGGGCCACGGCCTGCCGCAGCGAATCAAGCGCGATCGCCGGAATTTGTTCACCCTGTTGGTTAACAAGTATGCTTACACTATCGGTAACAATTAGCTTGGCGTCTACCTGCCGGGCCACGCGCCCCGCGAATTCCGCCGTGGCTGCCTGGTCCATCGGCACCGCGATCGCCCCGCGCAGGATGCATGCGAAAAACGCGACCACCCATTCCGCGGAATTCCGTCCCCACAGCAGCACTCGTTCGCCCGGCGCAATTCCCAGCCGCTCATATTCCCGCGCGCATTGAACCGCAAGGCCCGCGACCTCCAGATACGAGGTTCGCGAAGTCCGGTACCCGGTGCGCTGCACATAGGCCGTGCTTCGGCCATGTTCCGGGTACTCGCGTAAGTAATCGATCAGCGACCGGCGAGGCATATCTGCGGACCTGCTCCCCCAGGTAGGCGGCATCTCAAAAACAAGATTAACCCCAATTCACTTTCTTTGGTGAGGCCCGCTAGAGATCCGTGCACGGGGCGGTAAATGACGGCGTTAAACCGGGCGATAAATACAAGAGCTAATCAGGGCTGAAAATCCCGTAACTTACTGAATCGCATGCTATTTAATAAATTTTACCTTCCTGAGAAGCCTTTCGTTTTCTCGATACGATCCATCTAGACAATAAATGCGTTTTTTTGCTAAAATCGGTTTGCGTTTGTTGCTCTTGTGATTCCCTTAGAACCGTTCCACGGGGCTGCAAGCTGAATCCTTGCAGCCGTTTGTGTGTACGGGCTAGAGGTCGAGGCCTCCGCACCCCGTCCTGCGAGGCGCGCCGGTCGGTACGAGAAGCACAAATAGCTTAAAGCGAGGTAGTAGCAGTGAAAGAACAAGGAACAGTGAAGTGGTTCAATGCCAGCAAGGGCTACGGATTCATCCAGCGCCAGTCTGGCGAGGATGTATTTGTTCATTTTTCGGCAATTCAGATGGACGGATACAAATCTCTCAACGAAGGGCAAGCGGTTGAATTCGAGGTCCGCAAAGGCCCCAAAGGCCTGCAGGCGGAGAACGTGACCGGCCTCTAGTCTGACAAACGTGGGTCTGTCCCTCCGCCTTGGCGCATGGGACGGACCCCGCTCCCTCGCAGTAAGTGCTCCGCAGGTACCGGCAGCAAATAAGGAGGCAGTTGTGCAGGTTCTTTCCGAAGGGCAGTGCATCAAGCACGAGCAGTACGGCTACGGGATCGTGGCTGAGTCCGACACTGAGCGAACCACGATTGATTTCGACAGCGTCGGCATGAAGAAGTTTGTCACTGGCCTGATGGCCATGGAGCTCGTGGGGGAAGCGCCCGAACGTCCCACCAAGCCCCGCCGGCGCAGCAAAAAAGCCGGGGCGACAGCAGCCGCAAAAGTTGCGGCCGCCAGCAAGTAAATCACGGACACGCGAAATTCCCCAGTGTAGGGTAGTAAGCAGAAGGCCGATTGGCTATTGTTGTGCGCCCGACGGCACGCATCGCTGGTCCGCCGGGCGTATCGGGAAGCGAAAGTTTTGTCCGCGCCTAGGCTGTCGATGCGCCCGCGGCTTTTCCGCGGTAGGCAGGCGCAAACACTTCGGCGACGAAGGTCTCCAGCGTCGTAGCCGTGGTGTTGCGGGCCGAGCGTGGTTCCTGCGATTTCATGTGCCCCGTGTTCAATGCCTCGCACATTTCCAGCAGCAGATCCACCATGTTGGAAGACATGCCCATCTGCATCATCGCCGGCTTCAGGACGGAGCCCGGGAGCTGCCGGTAGGTTAAGTCGGGCTTGCCGATTGCGTTGCCGATGATTTTTGCCGCTTCCGTGTAGGTTACATGCCGCGCGCCCAGCAGCTCACGCGTTTGCTTTCCAAGAAAATCCAGCTTGGCAAGCGATTCCGCCGCAGCCGCGCCAATGTCGCTCGTCGCAATCATCGGCAGGGGCACGTCCGCGCGCACCGGACCAGCCATGAACCCAAGCGATTGAATGATGCCGATTTGGGGAAGCAAGTTCTCCATGAAATAGCCGCAGCGAAGAGAGAGCGAGTTCAGCCCGTCAATCGATTCGAGCTTCTTCTCAAAGCTGTGCACGCCCAGGACGGGCCCGGTTCCATACGTCTTGTCGGCGCCGGTGCTGCTGAGGGCGACTGCGTAGCCAATGCCGCTGTTCCGAATGGCCGCGGCCAATGAATCAGTCACTTTTTCCTGAAAGGCGCGAACATCCTCGGCGGAGATGTTCGGAGGCATAACGGCGTAGACAGCGCGTGCGCCTGAAAATGCTTTTTCGAGCGCAGCCGTGTCCATCATATCGGCCACAAACGCCTCAGCGCCTTTTTGCGAAAATCGCTCCAGTCGCTTGGCATCCCGGCCAACGACGCGCACCTTGGCTCCCGTGGCCAGCAGCTTTTCGGCTGCTACCAT
>PMOP01000239.1 GCA_003161495.1 Acidobacteriota bacterium
CCGCCTGAAGGCGGCCGCTACAACTCCTCAATCGTGAAATTCGCATTCGTGAAAATACAAATCTCGCTGGCAATGCGCATGGCCTCCTGCGCGATGTCTTTCGCAGGCAGCTTCGTGTGTTTGGAAAGAGCGCGCGCAGCCGCGAGCGCGAAAGGGCCGCCGGAGCCGATGGCGCAGATTCCGTCATCCGGCTCGATCACGTCGCCATTACCGGAAACGAGAAATGTGGATTTTCCATCCGCGACGACCAGGAGAGCCTCGAGATGCCGCAGCGCGCGGTCCTTGCGCCATTCCTTGGCGAGTTCCACCGCGGACTTCGCCAGATTTCCCTGATGTTCCTGCAGCTTCCCTTCAAATCGCTCGAACAGCGAAAGCGCGTCCGCCGTCGAGCCGGCAAATCCCGCCAGAATTTTTTCGTTGAACAGGCGCCGTGTTTTTCTCGCCGTGTGTTTCATGACGTGCTCGCCCATGGTGACCTGGCCGTCCGCGGCGATCACGACTTTGTTGTCGCGGCGCACGCACAACACCGTGGTCCCGTGTATCGGCGGAAAATTCTTGCTCGTTCGCATCGGAAGATTATACCGCGACCAGCGGTCGCGACCAATGCGGGGTTCAAAATTATAAAGTGGCGCAGGCTTCAGCCTGTGGGTTTTGGGCCTTGCAAAGCCTTACCCCCGCAGGCTGAAGCCCGCGCCACTTGACGCCGTTGTGCCAGCGCCGGGAGAAGCGTATGATGCGCGAGCAAGGAACCTCAATCGGAATTTCGGATGATGAATCACTCCTGTCTTCGGAGGCCGCGCTGGATCGTGCCGTCCGGGCGGAGGTTTGGAGGGATTCTGTGAAAAATAAACTTGCGATGATTTTCCTCGCCCTCTTGGCGGTTTCCGTTCCGCTGTCCGCGCACCACGGCACTGCGGCGTATGACACGACGAAAAAAATCACCCTGAAAGCGACAGTCACGGAATGGTTTTGGGCCAACCCTCATTGCTTCCTGAAATTTGATGCGAAGGATGAAAAAGGCAACCTCGTGCATTGGGCGACCGAAGCAAGCAATCCGTCGGACATGGTCAACCTCGGGTGGGCCAAGGATACGTTCAAGCCCGGGGATGAAATCACCGTCACTTTCATTCCGGTCAAGAACGGCGCGCCGGTCGGCCGTCTAGAAAAAGTTGTGCTCGCGAGCGGCCAGACTCTCAGCGGTCGAGTCGTTTTCTAGATTTCGGCGAAGTTCCAAGCCGCTGATGCGCCCAAGCCGGCCGGCTAGCCCCGGGGAAAAAATCGCAGAAAGCGCACATCAAAATAAGAAAGGAACTTTTGGAATGAGAAAGTTCTTTTTGGTTTGGACGATTGCCCTGGTTCCACCGTTGATGCTCGCTCCGCTTGCGCTCGCTCAAACCGCCGCGCCTCAGCAACCGGCAGCTGCCGAGAATCAAAAACCGGCTCCAGCTCCGCGCCATGACATTTCCGGAATCTGGGATCCGGGCAACAACGGAATCCAACCGCTCGGCCCGCGGGCCATGCCCGATGACGGAAAGCCGGAACACCAGTTGCCCTACACGCCTTTGGGTCTCGAGACATTGAACGCGCATAAGCCGAGCAACGGTGTGAGAAGCGTTCTTCCCGGCGAGACGAACGATCCGGTCGTCTACTGCGATCCCCAGGGAATTCCCCGCGAAGATTTATATGAACTGAGGACGACGCAGATCATCCAGACGCCTCTCAACGTTGTGGTCCTGTACCAATTCGGCAAGGTATGGCGCGCCATCTGGACCGACGGGCGGGATTTGCCGAAAGATCCGGAACCTCGGTGGTATGGTTACTCTATAGGTAAATGGCAGGACGATTACACATTTGTCGCGCAGACCACGGGGACGGATGACAGAACCTGGATCGATCGAGCCGGCCGGCCGCATAGCGCCGATCTGCGCGTCGAGGAAAAGTTTCACCGCGTCGATCACGACACCCTGGAACTCAGCGTGACGATTGACGACCCGAAAATGTACACGAAGCCCTGGGTGGCTCTCGACAAACTGCGCTTCAAGCTGAAACCGCCGAATTTCGACGTCCGAGAGATGCTTTGCTCCCCTTCGGAATTTCAGGAATACAACAAGGTAATTGGAAATCCCGCCACTGGGAAGGGTAATCCGTAGTCCGGAGTAGCACAGGCACTCTTGCCTGTGCGGTTTTGTAGACTGCTGTTACGCTACCGGTTTAGCTTCGATTGCGAAACCCGCACAGGCAAGAGTGCCTGTGCTACTTTGCGAGAATCCCTATACGTGTGCTACCGGAGTTGCCGGAACTTCGGGCTCGACGCCGCGCCAGCCTACCGACTTGCCTTGCACGGCGCCCATGACCGAGCGGAACAGCACGACGTACATCATCTGCCGGTAGTAGAAACGTTGAATCAGTAGCGGCCACAGAAGGGACCAGTCTTCATGGCGTTCGAGGCTGAACGCCACGATGCACGTCAGGAAATCGATCAGCATGAATCCGATAAAAAAGACGAGCGAGCGCTGCACGTCCGCGGCGGTGTAAAACTGCGGCAGATGCAAGAAAGGAAATAGCGAAGCGCCGTACAACACGAGCGAACCGAGAAACAGGAGATCGATGACCGGAGAAAAAAGCGGCAACAGCAACTGAAATAGAAACATGTTGGGCAGCGCGATCCATCCGAGCGTCCCGTATTTCCTGCGGCCCAAAGTGTCGCGATGTTTCCAGAACGCCTGCAGCGTCCCGAACGTCCACCGGAAACGCTGGCGGATCAGCGCGGAGG
>PMOP01000215.1 GCA_003161495.1 Acidobacteriota bacterium
AATGCAAACTACTGAGCGGCAGAGGCTTGCCCAAATGAATCTGGTACGGAATCAGACGGAAGTACCAGGAACAATACCAACCCACGCATCTTTTTGAAATCCATCTGCGAAGACTGCAAGGTCGCACCGGCTTTCGGTTGTCACGCGAGAAAGAGGTGGGCTTCTAGACGTGCCTCGTGAGAAACGGAGCGTGTCAGAAAAAGGGAAGAGGTCCGACGACATCTGAGACGCCGGCGACGCTGCAAGACAACAGCGATTCTTGCGGCCGATCGCTGGCTACAGGGTAAGCTCCGGCACACGGCACTGTTCCTGGACCGCAAGGCGGTTGCTGCCTGCTTTTTGCAGTATCCGGTGCACGTGGTTTTTCACAGTCTGCGCGGAAAGGTTCAGTTGCGCGGCAATTTCTTTGTTCGTCAGACCCTGGGCGATCATAGGAACGAGCTCTTGTTCGCGTCGAGTCAACGGCAGACTCGTGCGAAGGCGCAGCTTGGGCATCCCTCTTGGCTGCTTGGCATAATACGCGAACAAACACAGGCACAAACGAGGTGGGCAGACCGCCTCGCCTTGCGCCGCCAAGCGCACGGCTGTAACTACATCCGCCGAGTAGGCATCTTTCAGGACGTAACCGACCACGCCGGCGCGCACAGCGGCAAGAAACGCCTCCTCACTTTCCTCCATGCCAAAGACAACCACTTTCAACTGTGGCGACCTCCGGCGAATCCTTGGGACATCATTGAGGTCCGGCATCGCAAGTGCAGGCGGGTTCAGCAGCAGCACGTCAGGACGAGCGCTCGATATCTCGTCGAACGCTTCCCGGCAAAGTCGTGCGGCTCCGACGACGGTGAGATCTTGTTCTTGTTCCACGATGCGGGCGAGCGTGTCGCGTAGCAGGCGATTCTCAGAAACGATCAGGACTTTCACCCTCGCCGACACGCACACCTACCTGAATAGAATTCAGTTGACCTAGGATCCAGCAGAGCGAGGTCGGCATGTTATTGTCCGGTTATGCCACGGTCAAGCAGAATATCCTACGAGCGCAGCGAAACTTGTGGATAACTTTGGCGTGGCTCGGCGAAGTCACACGTAGCCATCGCAGCGAGGAGAAGAAACAGCAGGGCGTTCGCGGGGATGTGCAAGTTGAAATCGAACAGGCTGTGAAGCAAGAGTCCGGCGCAAGCCACGAGAGCGCCGGAATAGAAAGACCGACAGAGAGAATTTTTCGTCGCACGAAGATTCGACTGTCCGCGCCAAATTAAGAGTCCGACGAAACCAAGCATGCACGCACCGCCGGCCAAGCCGGTGTCAGCCAGCAATTCCAGGTAGTCATTGTGGGTGTGATCAACTATGAGACCATCATAATGACTTTCATAGCCGGGATAGACCGTCTGCAAAGTTCCAAGCCCGGTTCCGGTCCACGGATGATCGCGAACGATCCGCCAGGTGTCTCTGGACATTGACACACGCGGGTCGTGAGAAATGTCTCCAAGGGTCGAATGCGCAAACCGCTCCACAGTCCCACCTAATCCAAGCCACAGTGCGAAGAATCCCGCCAAAACGGCAAGCCCGATCGCCATCAATAGTTGCCTGCTTCGTTTTCTTTCGTTTCGCATCAAGAATGCCAACAACGCGAATTCAAACAAGAAGCATAGGATCCCAGCCCGCGAGGCGGAAAGAGCTAGCGCTCCGATGGGAAAGACGGTGAGCACGATTAACAAAGGCAGCTTGTCTTTCCGTACTGCGCCAGACAAAAGCATAGCCAGGCCGAGAGGACTGATTAGCTCCACAAACCCGGCAAAATGATTGTGATTTACGTAAGGACCAAACGGCACAACCCCTTGGGGAAGCACTCGAAACCAGTAGAGTTTCCCGTTGAAGGTGAAATTCTGGACGATCGCGAGCAGTGAAACAACAAATCCGAGGCCCACGAGGAACCAAACGAACACCCTCCATTCTTCTAGGGTGTGAAATGATTCGAGGGTAAGGAAAAATAGCAGAATGTAGGCCCCCGCCTTGAGCAATTCAATCTTGGTCGCGTAAGGATTGAAAGAAAGTCCGGCCAGCCATTGCAGCAGTGCGAATCCCCCCAAACTTAACAAGGGCAAATAGAGCCAGTTCCACCGAATTTCGACTTGCCGCTCGCGAAGGGTCAGAACACCCCACAGGAAAAAGAGCGCAGCGGCCCCAATCTCCAGGATTGAGGCCGACCAGATCTCCACCGCGCCGTGTGCCAAAACGGCATAACCCACTAGAATGCAGATTCCCACCCGAATCGGAGTCATCGCGGGCGTTCCGTTTTATCTTCGGGAATTGGAATCAGGGATACATCGTCTACCCAAACCGTCCCCCGGAGTTTGTTATCAAACTTCCAACTCGGGATCCGCCGAAGGGCGATTACTAACAGATGCGTCTCTGGACCCGTTACCAATTCCGCTTCGACCAGCGACCAGGGATGACTCCCGACTAAATCCGGAGTAAGAATCTGCGGCGCAGCAGGGCGGAACGGATCATAAATTGCAAACCGGATGCCGCTATCCGTTGAAATATCCTCTAGACGCAAATACGCTCCGAAATGATAGCGATGGCGCGGTTCGACGGCGATGAACTGCTGCAAATTCTGAAAATCTAGATTTGCGCTGCCATCGAATTTGGCCCGGAGCGCGTGCCGCCCTCCATGCACCACAGCACTGTCGGAACTGAATGCAACGCCCGGGATGGAATCCTCCCGCCAGTCAAAAGCGCCGTTCAGCAAGTCGTGCTCAAATCCTCCATTGAAAACCTGCGAAGAATTGGCGCCTTCATCCTGTGGCCAATTCGTCGCCGCCAGTGCCTGCCGCCACACTCCTAGCGCATCATCCACGCGTCTCTGAAGGATCAATTCGTTTATGAGCGGCACGACCTGCGGCATGTTGATGGTTTCGTTCAGACCCGCCAATCGATTCCATACGGTGAGCGCGGCGTCCGTCTCCTGCCGGTTAAGGAAGTAGTCCAAAGCCGTCAGATAGTACCCGCTGTGGTTGGGCAAAACTTCGGTCAGAATCCTGGGAAGATCGCCAGTGGCCTTGGAGGATTCCGATACGGCTTCGACGGTAAGATCGGGATCGGTCGCCAAGGCGCGGCGCATTTCTGCGAAAGCCTCGGAATAATCCTTTTGTCGAAGCAGGAAATTGCCGAGCCGCCACGCCACGTCAGAAGAACTGGGATGCGCCAACTGCGCCCTGTCGAACGCCTCTCGAGCGTGCGCGGGATCGCCTACGGCCTCATACTCTTCCGCTAAATCCATCCAATTTCTATCAGATAGGGGATCGATTTGCGTGGCCCGCTGGAAGTAGACAACGGCGCGGCGAAGATCGCGATGTTCGAAGTTCCACTTCTCGTAGAAACCCAAGCGGTACCAATAGTCATCGTCGGTCGGCTCCAATTGGGCGGCACGCAAAAGACGGTCTGCATCCCAGGTCGCGCCCTCGTGTGCGGCCAGCCATAGCTTGCCTTCTTCCATCGCCAGACTGCCGGCGATTAGAATAATCCCCGCAAAGAACGACCATCGTGCTCGCGCGCCATCGAGAGGAATTTTCATGTTGGATGAATCTGCTACGGGTAAGGTTCGCAGCGCATCGGCAAAACTGTCAAGGGGGGAGTGAAACTAGAACGCTGTGGCGGAGGAAAACTAGACTAGATGAGTGTTCGGGAGATGGAGGTGAGCAGAGAGGTTGGCGTCTGGAGCGGAGGCCTGCGGCCTGGTTTGCGGATCGCGTTTAGGCCGGAGTGGAAACGACACCGTCAGCGAGAGATGTAGTTGTGATTTAGCGGTGCCAAGTTTGTTGTGTCCAGCGCAAGAGGAGAGTAGGATGTGCGAGCCAGAGATCTAAATAGGAATTTCCGTTTTAATGAATCTCCTTTCTTGAAGGAGCACAAAAACATGAGTTCAACATTGAAAGTGAGCAGGAGAGCATTGATGAAGTGTGGGCTGGCCTCGGCGACGCTCCCGGTGGTTTCGGAGCTGTTAGTTTCGTCTGAGCCCGCCCAGGCGCAAACGAATGCTGAAGCTTCATTTGCAGCCATCCCCGGACAGAAGGGCGTACAGGACGTCTTCGGGGCTTATGACGTGGACCCGAATTGGCCGCAACCCTTGTCATCGTTGCCTGGAAACGAGCAGTGGAACTGGGGATCGGGAGAAGGTGTTTTCGCGGAGAACCCGGACCGCGTTTTCATCCTCCAGCGCGGCGAACTCCCAAACATCAAGCGCCCGAAGGAAATTGACTTGCCCCAATTGGGACCGAGCCTCGGGTTTCCCATTGGCCGTCTGCCCTGGCGCGACGCCACGTCGGCCAGTCCACCAGGACAGCTGGATGGTCCAAACCATGGAACGGAAAATGTAGACTGGCGGTGGCAGAATTGTATCGTCGGAGTGAACGCCAAAGGTGAGATCAAAGAGACCTGGCCGGAATGGGACAGCATGCTGCGCCGGCCTCATGCGATTTACATCAACCCTTACGACAAGGATAAGTATGTGTGGCTGGTAGACGACTACCGGCACGCCATCTTTAAGTTCACGCACGATATGAAAAAATTGGTGCAGACGATCGGGACACCCAACCAGATGGGTGCCGACGCCACGCACTTCTCTCGACCCACCTACCTCGCCTGGCTTCCGGACAGCACGATGTTCGTTGCGGACGGGTACGTCGGCACGCGGGTCGCGAAGTTCGACAAGGACGGCAAGTTTATAAGTGACTGGGGTATGAAGGGAACTCCTCCCAATGAGACGCGTCCAGGCTATCTGAATGGCGTGCACGGAGTAGCCGTCGACGTTCCAAGCGGGCGAGTTTTCGTCAACGACCGGTACAACCACCGTGTTCAGGTATTCGACACCAACGGCAAATTCCTTAACATGTGGAAAGTGGGCGATCCGCCGTCCGACGTGCATTGCCTCCACCTGTCCGCTGCCGACCGGCACCTTTGGCTCTTCGATCGCGGGACAAACAAAATGATCAAGTACGACCTGGAAGGCAACTTCCTATACTCCTGGGGCACATTCGGTGACTTCCCGGGCGGCTTCTGGGGCGTGCATGGAATGCATGTGGACCAGGAGGGTAATCTGTACGTTGCCGAGGTGGACAACGGGCGAGCGCAAAAATACGTACCCAGGAAGGGCGCGAACCCAGCAATGCTGATCGGACCAGGGGTCAAGCCCGTGTGGTCATAAGGCGCAATTGCCGAGATCAGTTCGGGACGGCTGGTTGGTACGGTTCCACCACGGACTGGTACGAATCGATTTAATCCAAGCCGCGTAGGTACAGGGCCACCTCCAATCGGAGTGTGGCCTTGGCGTCGCAACTCGGCATATCTTCATTATTGGTGATCCGAATCTATTCGGTTCCAGGGTCTATCAGATCGATTTGAGTCCTCTTTCCCGCCGCAGCAATGTGGCAGGAATTGTCCAGTAATTCTTCGCCATTGGCCAGATCGCCGCGTGCCTTGTTGACTTGGTCTTCGAGAATCACAAATCCCTTAGTTC
>PMOP01000194.1 GCA_003161495.1 Acidobacteriota bacterium
CCTTCGGCGAGATCGTCATCCAGCGGATTCGACGATGCGGCAGGTTTCGCCGCCGCCCGGAAACTGTCGGGCGGAGCCGCGACCGCTGGAGCGGCATCGGCAAATTTCACTCCGCGCAATCGGCGTTGTTCCGCTTCCACATCGATTCCCTTGATCAGGTCCGGCAAATAATACCCCATCGCGGGTTCCGATTTTTCAAATCCTGAAAGCCCCGCGTAAATGGGGCGCACGAGAACAAACCCGCTGCTTTCGGCCTGGTCGATGGCCGAGACTAAGTCCGCCGGAGACAGGCGGCGCAATCGCAACTCCACCGCGCGGACCAGGCATTCGTCAAAGAAATCCGGAAAATCGTCGCGCAAATCCACGGGGAGCAGCGGCGCGCGCGCGGCGTACTCGAGAAGCGGCGAGGCCCTGGCAGCCTGGACCCGGTAACGGATGGCGATGGGATCGAGAATAAAATGCAGAAATGCGTGGCGAATATCGTCCATCGGCGGATCGGCGCTGGGCCGCACCACGAGGGCATACTCGTCGCCGAACGTTTTGAAAATTGTTTTGTCGCCGGCGAGCGGTTCAACATAGACGGAGAACGACCGGCGATTGATGGGACGTATGATTTCACGAAGATAATTTGACACCGTAAAAATCAGATTGGAAACCGGCGCACGCAGGCTTTCCACGCCGCGCTGGTAATCCGGCTGATAAAATTTCCAGAGTTCGTCGAGCTTGGCCTCGCTGTAGAAATTGGCCAGGATGGCATTGAAGCCGTCCAGGGTAAGCGCTTCCGGCGGCAAATCGTCGCGTCGCAACTCGAACTGAAAATCCGGCGGCGGGCCCGCCACCAGCGCGAAGGAAACAAATCGCGAGAACGTGGCGCCGGAATCGCCCAGGGCATGCTCCGCGTAATATTTCCGAAGGGCGGATACCGCCGGCCCTTGCAGCGCCAGCATGCGCTTGCGCACTTGGATGCGGCCCGCGGACTCGTTGGACGCGCCGACGCCGGATTCGTATCCGGCCGCATCGAGCGCGCACATCACCGCAAAAAGCTGAGGACGCGAATCGACGGAAACAGATTGGTGAGCTTCAGGCGGCGCAGTCGCGGAGGGAGATTTTCCTGGCGGGGCTTGCGCGTAGACAGGTGTGACCGCAACCAGGAGCAGGACAGCTCCGGAGCACACGTTCCACGCACGACGATTCCTGTAAAAATCAAACCGCAATTGGGTATCCCGTCTACTTTAGAATTTACAAGGCCGGACGAACTCAGTCAAGAAAAGCCCTTCAATAGTTGGAAGGTCCGGAGGCGGGGCAGGTTGTATTATTCGTAATTTTTTGGGAATTGATGGGTGATGAAAAAATCGGCGAGGACTAATTCAACCGGAATGCCACGCTGACGGTCACCTGCGAAGGGGCGGGTTTTCCATCGATCAAGCCGGGAGAATATTTCCACCGGGTCACCGAATCCACGGCGGCCTGCCGGAGAAGCATCGGTCCATTTAGCGCCGTCGCGCCAACAACCTTTCCGTTTTCATCAATATTCGCGGATACCGCGACGCTTCCCTCGATGTGCGATTGCCTCGCGGCCGCCGGATAAACGAGCCGGGTAGAAGAAATCAATTTCGGTTCGCGAACCGTCCTGGGCGCGGCTGCTGGTGCAGGCGCCGGAGCCGGAGCGAAAGGCGGCGGCGCTGGCGGATTGTTGGTTCGTCCCGATGAAGTAAGCAATCCGGCAGGCGGCGTTGCTCCGACTGCCTCTGTAGAAGCGATTTCGGTAATCGGCGCGGATCCATCGCCAGGGTTGGCGGCATTCCGAATCGGTGCGGTCGGGGAGATCATCTTCAAATTCGGAATCACCGGACGGCGGGAGGAAGGAGGATTAGGCTGTTTCGCGACCGCCGCGTTTTCTTGTTGTGGCCGGATCTTTGCCGCGTCTTTCCGAGAGTCCTTCGATGCCGGGCCCGTGAGCACGGCGGGAACAGCGGCAATGGCGGCAATGGATTGAGTTTGGTCGACGCTGACGGGTTGGACCTGGGTTCTGTCCTGATCCAGCGTCTGTGCTGCGCCTTGCGCCGATTCTTCTTGCGCCGCCTGGACCGGCACGGCCGTGCTTTTTGCCACGGGCGGCTCTGCGATGAATGGCTGACTTACGATACCCGTTTTCGGGACCGCGACGGAAGTGCTTCGCAAGCGCATGTAGAATACCGTCCCGCAAACCCCCGCCACAACCAGGGCGAGGATGCCCGCAATAAAGAGTGACCGCACGCTGGAACCGCCGGAGGGGGAACGAGGTTGCTCGTTGGCCATTAAACTATTGCCAAAAATTTCTCGGTGTCGCGCCGAGGTCGAAGACGTAGCGGGCATTGTTCCCTTAGTTGCGGGAAACGCCGGCTTTTCCGTGCGCAACTGCGAATTCTTCGGGCTCCAATTAGCCACTGAAGTGGATTGGGCAGCCTGGGAGCGACTATATTCAGAATCGCCCTTGGGCATCTTTTCCGCAACAGGCCTCACTGCCTGGATTTTCGGTTCTCGCGTGGCGGTCGAGACAGACGTGCTCAATAGTCCGGGTATGTCTTCGAATGACGGACCTCTTCCAAACGATGCAGGCGAGGCCTGAGCAACCGCATCTGACGGCGCAACCGCGCGAGGCGGCATCGAGGGTGGCGGCAC
>PMOP01000033.1 GCA_003161495.1 Acidobacteriota bacterium
GTGGACAAGTTCCGCTTCCGCGAGGAAAACGACCGCATCATCGCCGAGGGCAATCGGCCCGCCACGGGCCGCCCGCTCCTCCTCGGCATCACCAAGGCGTCGCTCTCGACGGATTCGTTCATCTCCGCCGCCAGCTTCCAGGAGACCACGCGCGTCCTCACCGAAGCCGCAGTCGCCGGCAAGGTGGACTACCTGCGCGGCCTCAAGGAAAACGTCATCATGGGCCGCCTGATCCCGGCCGGCACCGGCCTCGAGCGCTACCGCAACATCCAACTGCTCACCGAGGTTCCTCCGCCGCCTCCGCAGGAGGACATCATGCCTCCCGCCGAGCTCTCCGCGGAAGAAGCCGCCGCGCTCGACTTCCTGCGCAAGGATTCGGACGCGCTCGCGGAAGGTTCGGACTAGCGGGAAGTTCAAAACCGGAAAGAATATACGGGCGGCCCGATTGATTGGGCCGCCCAAATTTTATTTAGGGCCAAAACGGAGACAAATTCTGAACCAGAAGCTTGAATTGATTGCGGTGGATTGATTTGAAGAAACCAACTTTGAGATATAAATGGGTAGATCGAACTCTAATTCTCGTCGTTTCAATTGAGCTTTCCCCAGTGACTCGTCATGTTCGGCCCACTTCGTGACCAATTCTTGGCTCAAGTTCTTGTGTGGTCACGTACAAATGCAATACTATTCCGACACGAAGATGATGTCGCTTTCTCAATGTTTCTCGGTGGTGAGACCGTCCGTCGTGGCATTTATGCCAATGGCCATACCGAAGCCTGCCGGAGGAGGTGGTCCACCCGAGCTATTTCCAATCGTCGGGACAGGGTTCGTCTTGGATGATGGGCTGGTAGTCACAAACGCACACGTTATCGACGCATTACTGAAACTTCCTAGACCTCCCGACTTGCCGAAAGAAAAATTTGCGTTTAGCGCGATACTCTTTCACCATATTGATAAGGAACACTACCCGAACGCTCCGAGCGAAGGGTACGCGCAAGTCCCCCTTGAGGTGCTTGGGATTTTTAGGACTGGTGAAATACAGCTTCAGGGTCCAGGATTTTACTATGGCCCGAGGCAACCGGACTTCAACATTGTTCTCGTTAAGGCAAAAGGGCTTCCGAAAGTAGAGTTGTTAGGAGACACGAGTGTTCTGCGAGAGGGCGTTGAAGTTGCAACTGTTGGCTATCCGATGGGAACAAGGGCGCTCACGGCACCGGGTTGGCTGCATCAATTAAGCCCGTTCTTGCAGCGTGGAGTGATTAGCGCGGTCCTCCCGTTTGTTTGCGAGGCTCCCCATTCATTCGTAATCAATCTCATGAGCATTGGCGGCGCGAGCGGCTCGCCTGTGTTTCTCACCGACAGTCCGAAAGTGATAGGAATTCTCAACGCTGGGCTGTTAGACATGAGCACCACATTCCTGAAAGGTGACGATCGGCTTGTCCCAATTGGTCTCACACAAACCCCAACTAACTTCTCATACGTGGTCCCGTCCTTCTGGTTAGCTGGGTCTGTGGAGGCCATAAAATCAAATGCCGTCTTTAAGCTACCTGAGGATACGCTCTCACTCGACGAAATGATCCGGAAAGCCACCCTCCAAATTAGAAAAGCACCTGGTCACAATGAACCTCCGCGCGCAGATGAGTTCTCCTTCGGGAATGAAGAAGCCCCCCGCATCCACGTTGAGATCAAGCCCACGTCCGTTGAGTAACAAGGCGGGTGGCCGACTCTTCCAGCCTTTGGAAGGGTCGGGTTTTTGACTTTCTTCCTGGGAAAATCAAACCCTCCGACCCCTCGAAAAACGCGACGATCAGGCGCTCGCAGCTTTATTCTCGACTCTGTGGCCCGGCCATCCGATGATCCAGGGCGGGTGGCCAAACCTTCATCTGGAATTCGTCAGTACGGAGTTTCTGCTTTAACTTTTTCGGGTGGCCGACTCTTCCAGCCTTTGGAAGGGTCGGGGTTTTGACTTCTTTTCCGGAAGGATCGCATTCTCCCAACCTTCAAAGACTGCGTCATCTGTCAATGTCTTTGACAAGTATACAGATATACGTTTGACTTCCTTTCCGGAAAGATCAGCCCGTCCGACCCCTCGAAAACCACGAGGGATCGGGCGCTCGAAACTTCAGCCCCAGATCAAACGCCTGGCAACGTGTGCTATCCTAACTGCGTGGAGATCACACTCAACATTCCGGACGAGCTTGCACGGCAGGTAACTCCCGAGGGCGGAGACCCGGCGCGCGTCGCGCTCGAGGCATTGGCCCTGGAAGGCTACCGCGCCGAACGGTTGTCTGAGTCCTCAGTTCGCCAGATGCTGGGATTTGAGACCAGGATGGAAGTGCATGCTTTTCTCAAGCAGCACGGAGTTTACCTCCACTACGACCTCGCGGATTTGGAGCAGGACAAGGTGACCGCCGAGAAATTGCGCGGAAGACTCCAAGACGAAAGGGATTCCGGTAAGCTTCGCTAAGAATGATCGTTGTTGCCGACACTTCTCAGATCAATTATCTTCTTCTGATCGGAGAAATCGAAATCCTCACTAAAATGTATGGCACGGTTGTGATTCCGTACGCGGTGCGCGAGGAACTTCTCCGCTCTTCTGCTCCCGAGATTGTTCGTAATTGGATGAGTAAACCGCCTATTTGGCTTGAAGTTCGTACTCCCACGAATGCTCCAGATGCATCATTGGCCACATTGGACCGGGGCGAGCGTGATGCAATCCTTCTCGCCGGAGAACTCAGGGCCGATCAGCTGATTGTGGACGACAGACAGGGGCGCCACGTGGCCGAAAAGCGTGGGATACTGGTTATCGGGACACTCGGCGTAATGCGGGAAGCTGCCAATCTGGGTCTGCTGGACCTTCCAAAAGCACTGAAACGCCTTGAAGCCACGAGCTTTCACATTTCACCGGAGATTCTGGCACGATTATTAAAATGAAGAAACGAAGAAAAATCGCCAAGGAAAAGGCCACGACGGCAGGCAGTGGCAATGTTTTTGCCGATCTCGGCCTCCCCAATCCTGAACAGGAACTGCTGAAAGCCGAGCTGACGCTGCAAATATACCGCATCATCAAGCAGCGCAATCTTCCGCAAGTGGAAGCCGGAAAGATTCTAAGCATCTCTCAGCCCTACGTTTCGGCACTGGCCCGCAATCGCGCCGGCAATTTCTCGGTCGGGCGGCTTCTCGACTTCCTCACAGCACTAGGGCAAAACGTGGAGATAACCGTAAAGCCGGCGCGCAAAGAGCAAGGAGAACTGTCCGTCGTATTAGTTTGAAGTCGGCCTCCGCACGACGCGAAAAACGAAATGCACCCACAACTAGCGCGACGATCCGGAAAGCTTGAGGGTTTTACGGACCCGCCCAAATACGTTGCCCTTGGCGACCCCGCTGGCGTCACCTTCGTCAATCGTCGCTCGTAGCGCGGCGAGCTTCGCTTCATATTGTTGCTTCACGTGTTCCATATTTCGCAAGCCGCCGCGGGTGATTTCAATCGTATTTTCAAAGCGCCCGCTTTTGATCTTTTTAGTTATAAAAGGGTCCTTAGGCCCGTTGCACCAAGGCCATCATATCGGGAGTGTAGCGTTCTCCGACGACTTGAATCTTCGCGAGACGCTCCGCAATTTTCTTGCGGTCGCTCTCAGTTAGTTTTACCTGAAGTGCGGCCATGTTGTCCTCCAGATAGCGAACCCGCTTGGTTCCGGGGATGGGAATTACATCTTCGCCCTGGGCAAGTACCCAGGCGAGCGCCAGTTGCGCGGGTGTCACGCTTTTTTCGCTGGCCAGTTCCTTGACTGCCGCGGCCAGCTTGAGGTTTTCTTGCAGCGCCTTTTCGCCGAAGCGGGGATTTGTGCGTCGCCAGTCCGTTGCATCGAGATCTTCGAGCTTCTGGATCGCGCCGGTCAAAAATCCGCGGCCAAGAGGGCTGTACGGGATGAACGTGATGCCCAGTTCGCGGCAAGTCGCGAGAACGCCGTTCACCTCCACTTCGCGCGACCACAACGAATACTCGCTTTGCAGCGCGGCAATGGGGTGAACTTTGGCGGCGCGCCGCAGCGTTTCAGGGCCGGCTTCCGACAGTCCGATCATTCGGACTTTTCCGGCAGCAACAAGCCCGGCCATCGCGCCGACGGTTTCCTCAATCGGAACATTGGGATCCACGCGATGCTGGTAGTAGAGATCGATTGTTTCGATGCCCAGGCGCTTCAGGCTTCCCTCGCACGCTCGGCGGACATTTTCGGGCGAGCTGTCGACGCTCCGGACTCCTCCGGGGCCCACGCGAAAACCAAACTTGGTCGCGACAACGACGCTCGCGCGAGGAACCTCGCGCAGGAAACGTCCCAGCAATTCCTCGTTCTTGTAAGGACCGTAGATTTCAGCCGTGTCGAGAAAGTTTCCGCCGAGTTCTAAATATCGGCGAAGAACCCGAAGCGATTCTGCGTCATCCGTCGGTCCATAGGCGAAGGACATGCCCATGCAACCAAGCCCAAGCGCTGAAACGAGCTGTCCATCCTTCCCTAATTTTCGGTGTTCCATGATTTTTCTCCCTGCTAAGTTCCCGAATAAGATTGGCTGAGGTCCTTCAAGGGTACCGCCGCCGGACAAAAAACGTAAAGGTGATTCCTGAACGCCAAACCTGCCCTTCGCCACCACGGTATCGGAACGTGTTAGCAACTTCGTCATACCCCCGGCGTTAAGCGTTGCCCATGCTATCATTCCCAGACATAATTTTCAGGCAAGGCTTCCCTCCGGGTCCCCAGCCCATTTGGAGGCGCCTTCCTACACAACTTGCTGATGAACAAAGACTTCACGCCTCGGGCAGACGCTCCAGCCGAATCGACTTCGGCACGATCGGAGCGTGACCAATTAACCCGCCGCGAACGCGGTGTGTGGCGCGCCGCCCTGCTGCTTCTCGGCGCATTGGCATTGGCGTTTGCAGCAACCTCCTGGGAACCTGTCCGCAACATGCCGCACAACCTCGTGGCGTTGCCGATTGGCCTTGTGGTTCTGGTGTTTTTGTTCGCCGTGTACGCCTGGACTAAGACGAATGAAATCTCGGAGCTGCGCGGGCTGGTACGAGGCATCGAGCAGCGCTCGAACACGGGACACGATGCCGAGCAACTCGATCAACTTTTTTCGCTCATTTCCAGATCCCAGCAAGGCTATCGCGACCTGATCGATACCTTTGAAGACCTTCTGTTTTCCGTTTCCAACGACGGAACAATTCTCACCGTCAACCGGAGTTTTGCCGACCTGCTCGGCCTTTCTTTCTCCGATGTCGTGGGCAGCTCGATCGCCGAATTTTTTGATCTTCCCGAAGCCAGTGACCGGGCCGCACTTGAACAATGGCTGCCTCGCTTCATTCAACGGCGTCGCTGGACGGGCGTGGTGCGCGCGCGCGTGAAGCGAACGGGAGCGCTTCGGTATTTTGATTGCGTTTTACACGCCATTGTACGCGATGATATTGTTTACGGAATCAGCGGTTTTGCGAGGGACGTCACCAAGGAACGCGAAAGCGAAACGCGCTTCACGGAACTATTTCAAACCCTGCGCGAAGGCGTTTACCTGGCCTCCGCGGACGACCGGATTACCGA
>PMOP01000291.1 GCA_003161495.1 Acidobacteriota bacterium
GTGGTCCCTTTGCTCCTGATGCCCATGCTCACCATTGGCATGGGTGTTCTCTCCGTTGCCCTAGTAGGCCAGGCCAGGAAAGAAATACCGGAAGTCATGATTTTGGGCGGCGAGGATTCTCCTCGCGTAATGGCGGAACTCCGCGATTTGAAAGACGTGCGCGTGGTTCCCGCAAAACCGGATTACGCCGAAGAAATCTCGAACAAGAAAATTCGCGCGGCGGTGGAAATCCCCCAAGGTTTCGATTCCAAGCTTGCCGCCGGCGAAACGGTGACCGTGCAAATTTACAAATACGAGGGCGAATTGAAATCCGGCTTCGGGGCCGACCGCCTGCAACGATTTTTCCGCGAAGTGCGCGACCGGACCATTCGCGAGCACCTTCAGGCGCGCAAGCTTCCGGAAACCCTGGCGCGTCCCTTTGACATTGTGGAGAGAAATGTCGTTGCGCCCGAAAAAGTAGGAGGCGCGCTCCTCGGAGGGATTGTTCCCTACTTCGTCATTCTGCTGTGCTTGACCGGGGCGATGTACCCGGCCATGGATCTGACTGCGGGCGAAAAAGAACGCGGCACCATTGAAACGATTCTTTGCAGCCCGGTCTCGCGAACGCATCTGGTCCTCGGAAAATTCCTGATGGTGCTCACGGCTTCCATTGCCACGGCAGCTCTGTCGATCGCCTCCATGGCGGCTTCCTTTGGCGCGAGCAAGAAGATGCTTCTCGCCATGACGTACGGAGCCACGGGCGCCGCATTGCAGATCACCATCACGGGAAAAGCCATCTTTTCCATATTTTTGGTCGTGCTGCCCCTGGCGGTATTTTTTTCCGCGGCCCTCTTGGCCCTTTCCCTTTTTGCCAAGAGCTTCAAGGAAGCGCAGAGCTATATTTCTCCGTTGATGATCGTCGCAGTCTTGCCGGCAGTGGCCGCGCTTTTGCCCGGTGTGGAGTTGACCGCGGCGCTGGCGGTCGTGCCCGTGCTGAACACCAGCCTAGTCAGCAAGGAAATTATCGGTGGCACATATCACTGGAACTTGATCGCGCTGATTTTTCTTTCCTCCAGCGTGTATGCGGCGGCCGCCCTGACTATCGCGGTAAAATTATTTCAGCGGGAAGATGTGCTGTTCAGGACTTGATGAAAAAGATGGAAGGCAAAGAAGCGAGCGGGAGAATCGTATGGGTCGGTACAGGCGGACTTAATTTTTTCTTGCTTTCTGGGTCCGTGCCTCCGCGATTTTTGCTTCCCTCCGCCTATCAAACGTGCCCTGCGGGCTCATGATGCTCGTCCCAGGCGTTGGAGAGCCGGCGGACGGTTTCGCGCAAACGTACGGCCATCGTCTACCTCGTCTACAGATGTGCTTTCGGATGCGATTTCTCGTGTCTGCTCCTCCGGGCAGCTCTCAGCGATGCCGCAACTTCGCAGAACCGCGAAATCTCGCTGATTCTCTTCCCTCGCTTCATCCATGAGTCGCTTATTTGGAATTTCTTAGTGCGGTCGATGTTAGGGAAAAGATGTAGATCAATGATCGCGGAATTGCTTTCATTCAGTCGAGCTAATAGTGTGATGAATTTGCGTTCGTGTCGGACTGGCTCGACTAACCATCGCCGCGTATTCTTATAAACTAATTGTGATCGGGCCATAAGTACCGATACGGTGAGCCGATCAAATAGCCGCAATCGACTTCGCCAATGGATTCCGGGCCTGATGATCGACACGTCATTAGGAAACATTTCGGCAATCTGAGAGATAAGTTCCTCCCGAAGAGCCATCGTGCGTCGGCGCGTATCGGCTCCGCCAAGTCGATCAGGATGGCTATACCTTATTAGCTTGTATGCGTTTCGCAAGCTGCCGAATCGCCTGCTATATGTCCCTGGACTCATCACACCCGGCGAGTTCCTGATAGCGGAAAATGATAATTTACCTTCAGAAGAAAGCAAACGGCGCAAGTCGTCCAACAATTCTTCATTGGTCCTCTGGCAACGATGCAAGCCGATGACTTTCTGTGCTTCCGCGAATGTAGCAGGGTCGATGATCGGCTCAAAAGCTCCGGGTCGCAAAATCCATTCTGACTTTGGTACTTTTACAGCCGGAGTGTTGAGTTTCTTTGAAACTTGACCGAAGACAGCATACCCAACGTACTTCGGATGGGTGAGTATCATTCGCACTGCCGAGAAATCCCATCTGGAATGACCTGGCCGTGGGATGCCTTGAGCGTTGAGTTTACGAGCGATAGAGCAAATAGATCGCTTATCCGATACATACATTCGGTAGATATCCTTAACGGTCTGGAGTTCATGGGGAGGGCCGGGCACTAGGATTACACGGTCAGTTGCAATGCTCTTTCGCTCGCCAAGCGCCAACTGTTGCTTTAGAACACCAGACGCAGAGACAAGCATCCGTCGCAGTCCGTAACCGGGAACACCCCCTGCTTTGAATCCGAGAAGTGTCAGACGCTTATGCCCTGCGAACACTTTAACGCCTAATTCGCGGCTGAATTCTCCCGCCATCGTTCTCTTCAATGCCTTCATGATGAGACTCGGAAGGCTGCCATCATTGGCAAATGTTTCGGCACAGTAATGCACCGGAACGCCTGCGGATTTGCATAAGAACTCGTAATGAGCTGCCTCATCTGTGTCTTGAAATCGTCCCCAGCGGCTAACATCGTAAACAAGGATTGCCCGGTAGGATGCAATGCCCGAAACCACATCTTGCAAGAGTTGTTGAAGTCCGGCTCTACGTCTCAAAACTAGGCCACTCCTTGCTGTGTCCGAATATGTGCGGACAACCTCAAAACCCTGGGATTCCGCATATTTTTGTATTGCTGTAGATTGGTTTTCGAGTGAGTACTGCTGATGTTCAGTGGACATACGAAGGTACTGAGCGGCAGGGACAAGTTGATTGGCAGTCATGGTGCCTCCTATGGAGAGGCACATCGGCTAGAATTGAAAATACTTTAGGAACAATTCAGCATTAGCCGACCGCACGCGTAAGAGCGGCGGACGATCTGACAATTGGCCCCGCATGAAAGATCGCGCTTACTTTTGCAAGACAATATTCAAGAGGGAAGGATTGATGTGGAGACCGCCATCGTATCCAATGAAGCCGTTCTTGGTGAATTTTTTCATGAAGAAGTTGACTCTAGAACGCGTTGCCCCGATCATTTCCGCTAGCACCTCTTGCGATACCTTGGGAAGCTTCTTTACGGGTTCGTCCTGCCTGTTATACCGAGTGAGGAGCAGAAGGGCGCGTGCCAGGCGTTTCTCGGTAGAGTTGAAAAGCTGGTCGATCAAATCTTCCTCGATGCGGATGTTCCGTAAAAGAATATGCGATATGAAACGGTCAGAAAATTCATGCTCCGTGTGGAGCAGGCGAATCATTTCGTTCCTTTCGATAACCAGTAGAGTCGCGGGTGTCATCGCGGTCGCCGTCCTCGTACGAAAGGACTGACCTGCTATGCCTCCCTCACCAAAATAGTTTCCTGGTCCAAGCACCGCCACGATTGCCTCTTTGCCATGCTCATTGATAACAGACAGCCTCACGCTGCCTCGTTGAATGTACAGCACAGTAGTAGCGGGGTCACCTTGAGAGTAAATTCTCTGCCTTGTTCCATATTCCACAACCCTTCTCGTCATGCCTGTCGGGTCAAGAGAACCCCAGGCATTGAAGGCGCTCCTTTCCCTGATTTTGATTTTGGTATTAGCATGCCGTGAATATGTTACTTTCTTCATAAATATCGTTACTGGAGATCCTAACATAACTAAGCAATACAAGTCACTATGTGTGACATATTTGCGGTGATGTATATTAATACACTGGATAACAGACAGAGAAGCGCGGTGGGCGCCCTTGTGAAGTCTGATTTGAGCAGCTCTGTCATGTAAAATGACAAATATGTTGACGGCCACATAGGAATGGCGTATGTATCTTCTAATTATTCGGGGCAAATGCGAACATCTTGAAATCTATATTGCCTTCGACTGAAGGAAAATCGTCGGCTAAAGAGGCGGGGTATGAAAAAATCGCCAACCGCACAATGCGCAGAGGCAGTGTCGCTTTTCAGAGGACTCTACGCCCGAGTGGCCCATAAATTGGGGGTCGATGCCTCGTACGTCAGTCGCATAGCTCGCGGGGAGCGGAAATCCAAAGCTACTGAGAAAGCTATCGCAAAGGAATTCAAAAAGGCGGTGTCAGTTATGAGAAACGGGTCAGACCTATCTAGAAAGAAGCAATATGTAGTGGTAGCGCTGCGATGCCCTCGCTGTAAGACACAGCAAAAGATTCATATTGTTGCTCGTCCCGGATTGGGAAGATTGGGCGGTGGGAGAGTCGCATGTATCAATTGTGACAATCGTTTCAAAGTAACGATTCCCGACAAGATTATTCGTGGACCGTTTCCGGCATGATGTTGTTTTCATTCCTATGCCATTACCTGATTCGCTTTGCGTTGTACTTTGCGCGCGGCGCGGGCAATTTGGGGGAGGATGAAGTCAACCGACACACCACACAAAATGGCCCGGGAGAGCCGCAATTGAGCGTGCAATTCCTCCGCGGCCAGTTCGGTGCGGCGGACGTTACGATGGTGCCGGACCACCAAAGAAATTTCATCCGCCCGGCCACGCAGCGCTTCCATATCCAATTCTCCCGGCGGCCGCGCATAACCTACCATGGCCAGCCCAAACGTTTGGCCGCGCTCGCGCAGCGGTATCCACACTGCGCTGTGCATTCCGATCAGTGGGCCCAGATAGACGGACGTCTCGCCCTTAATGAATTCCACCTGCAGGGGGCTCGTGCTTTCCAGCGCCGCCCGCAAAAAAGGTGTCGAGACATCCAGCCTCTTCCATTGTTCGGGGATGGGACCGGATACCCCTTCCACGACACAGCCGGTGCCCGCTTCTCCCCTCCGATCCCCAGATAGCCACAGCCCGACACGATCCGCATCCGCCGCGTCCAGTAGCGCCCTTGCTCCCAGACGGAGCAACTGACTAAGCGGTTCCCCTCTCGCTGCGGCAAGGACCGACGCGCTGGCCTGTTCTCCGGCCCCGCGTCCTCCTCTCCATTTCCATATCCAGCCAGCCGCCGGCATTCTGCCCCCTACAGCTTCATCCATAGAATTAGATAGCTCAGCAACAGGGCGGTACCAATCGTGACAATCACCGTGATCGCCTCGCGGACCACGCGGTAGTGCAAGAAAAATGCTCGACGGATCATGGCACCCTCCCGTCACCATTTGCCTTGCACCACAGTGGCCAATAGGCTGTCCAATGCAACTCGTCAGGAATGAATGCGTTGCGCGTCCCGTGGAAACCGTGCCGAGCTTCGCTTTCCCATCCCGAAACTCACGGGCAGGCCGATTCCCGGATAGGAATTCGGGGGGGCGCGCTATCGCGGAACTTTGCAACGGAACATTCCCCGCAACCACCCCGTCCTTTCCACGGAAACGGACCGGAATTCTCGCGGACGGATCTCCAAATTTATTAACTTATTATTTATACACATATAGATAAATAATTGCTCTCGCCTGCTACTCACGGGGTCACGGATAATGCCGGGAAGTATTGGCCGGAGGGTAACGCAGGTCAGAATGCGCCGGGCGTCCCATCCTTCCCGCCTGGCGAAGGGGAGCGCCCTGGCGTGGGGCGATCAGGAACGTGGCGTGAATTCACACGGGCGCCATCGGGAAATGTCACGCCGTGGCGCGCCGCGATTCATATTGTTTGAGTTTCCTGTACAGCGTGGTTTTCCCTATGCCCAGAAGGCGCGCGGCGGCCAGCTTATCTCCCGAGGTTTCCTGCAGCGCGCGGAAGATGGCGCGCCGTTCGAGGATATCCAGCGGCACGAGCTCGTCTCCCTCGGAATGTTTCTCAACCGAGGTGTATTGCAGGTTGGAGGGCAAGTCGCCGACATGCAGGATGGGTCCTGAGCCCAGCGCCACGGCACGCTCAATGGCATTCTCCAACTCGCGTATATTTCCCGGCCAGTCGTAGCTCATGATCCGGCGCATGGCATCTTCGGAAACGGTGTGAATCGGACGCGCCGAATCGGAAAATTTCTCCAGAAACGAGTTGACGAGCAGTGGGATGTCAGCTTTGCGTTCCCGAAGCGGCGGAAGCTTGACCTGCACAACATTGAGGCGGAAATACAAGTCCTGGCGGAATCCCCCGGTTCGAATGGCCGATTCCAAGTCCCGGTTGGTGGCCGCGATTACGCGCGCGCGAATGCCAATCCGCTCGTTGGAACCGACGGGCTTGATTTCGCGTTCCTGCAGGGCCCGCAGCAGCTTGGCCTGCAGGTCGATGGGCAGGTCGCCAATTTCATCGAGAAAGAGCGTCCCTTCCCCTGCGGCTTCGAATAATCCCTGCTTGGTGTGCTGCGCGCCGGTAAACGCTCCCTTGACGTAGCCGAACAGCTCCGATTCGATCAGCGTCGGGACCAGCGAAGAGCAGTCCACCAGAGCGAACGGCTTGTTTTTGCGCGGCCCGGAAAAATGAATCGAACGCGCCACCAGCTCCTTGCCCGTCCCGCTCTCTCCGAGAATCAGGACGGGATAGGTGTGCTGCGCCACTTTCTGGATCAGCTTGTAGACCCGCTTCATGCGCGGCGACATGCCGATCAAGCCGCCAAATCCGGGCCGGCTGCGCAACTCCTCCCGCATCAGGCGATTCTCCTGGTCCACTTCGATGGTATGAATCAGGCGGTCCAGCTTGGCGCGCAATTCCTCGATATGAAACGGTTTGGTCACGAAGTCCGTCGCGCCCAGCCGCGTGGCCTCGATCGCCGTGGCGATGGTTCCATATTGGGTCAGCACCATCACCGCAATTTCGGCATTGTTGGCGCGGGTTCGCTTCAACAGTTCCAGGCCGCCGAGTTGCGGCACTTGCAGATCCGTGAC